>NZ_JBGLYU010000020.1:0-95530 GCF_047304235.1 Variovorax sp. Varisp36 | reverse complement strand
CCCCCCCCCCCCCCCCCCCCCCCCCCCCCCCCCCCCCCCCCCCCCCCCCCCCACGACGGGCGTGGCCGCCACGTGGCTGGCGGTCGAGGCGGGCGAGGGCAAATACCTCTTCCCGCTGGGACACGCCGGCGAAATCTTTCCCTGGACGCCGCCACAGCCCGTGCCCTACACGCAGGCGTGGTTCCTCGGCGTTGCCAACCTGCGCGGCGGCCTCTATGGCGTCGTGCAGCTGTCGGCATTCGCCACCGGCGTTCCGGGCGCGCTGGCCGCCACCGAGGCGGCCCGCATCCAGTCGCGGCTCGTTGCTTTCAACGAGCTGCTCGAAGTCAACTGCGCTTTGCTGGTCGATCGACTGGCGGGGTTGCGGGGTGCGGAGGCCTTCACGGCCTCCGAGCCTCCTGGCGCAGAAGCACCTGCCTGGCATGGGCATCTGTTTACCGACGCGGCGGGAGAGCGCTGGCAGGAAGTCAACCTGCAGGCGCTTTCCCAGCAACCCCAGTTTTTGAGCATTGGTGCGTAGTGCCCCCGCACGCCGTACCGGAAACTATCTGAAGGACCGACCGTGAGCTCGATCGCCGACAAGTTCAAGAAATTACTGCCCGTGACCAACGGGAACGACAAGGCCCGCGTCGATGGCTCCGGTTCCACGTTGTCCATCGACGACGTAGACACCGTCCAGGTCCCGGACGAGAAAACCGTGCGTATCGCCAAGAAGGGGGCCGCGCCCGCGGACACCGGCTTCAGCGACCTCGACCTGCCGGGCGGCGGCGGCGACGCCGCCAACGAGCCGGGCGCTGCGGTTGCCGAAGCGGTGCCCGACACCATCGACGGCCGCGCGGGCTCCAATCCGGCGCGGCAGCAGCGTATCCTGGCCATCATGCTGGCGGTCGCGGTGCTGTTGCTGTTGCTGGTGGCCGGTTCCGCCATTCTTCGCGCGGACCGCCTGGCGCAGCAGGTGGCTGCCACCGGCCAGTCGCTGATGCAGTCGCAGCGCCTTGCCAAGTCGATCTCGCAGGCCCTCGTCGGCAGCGCCTCGGCGTTCGTCGAAGTGAAGGACAGCGCCGACGACCTCTCGCGCCGCGTCGCGGGGCTGACCAACGGCGACGACTCGTTGCACCTGGAGCGAGTGGGCAACCAGTACGACGAGGAGATGAACAAGATCAATCCCCTCGTCACCCGTGCCGATGCCAGCGCCAAGGCCGTGCTGGCCCAGCGCCAGATCCTGACGCAGGTGGGAGCCGCCTTGCGCGACATCAACCAGCAGTCGTCCACGCTGCTCGAAATGACGGAAACCGTCGCGTCGCTGAAGATGCAGCAGAACGCCACGCTGCCCGAGATCTCGGCCGCCGGCCAGCTGGTGATGCTGACGCAGCGCATCGGCAAGTCGACCAACGAGTTCTTCACGGTCGAGGGTGTGAACCCCGACGCCGTGTTCCTGCTCGGCAAGGACCTGAACACCTTCCAGGAGACCACCCGCGGCCTGCTCGACGGCAATGCACAGCAGCGCTTCCCCGGCTCGAAAGACCCGCAGACGCGCCAGCAGCTCGAAGCCATCCTGAAGACCTACGAGCAGATGCGCACGCAGGCTTCCGCGATTCTGGGCAACCTGCAGGGCCTGGTGGCGGCACGCGAAGCGCAGGCTTCGATCCTGACCGACAGCGAGCCGCTGCGTAAGTCGCTCGGCGACCTGCAGGACAAGCTCTCCGCACGCACCGGCCTCGGCGCCGGAACGATCGTGCTGCTGTTCGTGCTGTCGCTGGCCGCCCTCGCCCTCGCCGGTGCCATCGGTTTCGTGCAGGTGCGCGAAGGCCGCGAACGCGCCGCCAACGCCGAGCGCGAACGCCTGGCCGCCGAGCAGTCCTCCGAAGAGGTGGGCCGCATCAACAACGCCAACCAGGCCGCCATTCTTCGCCTGATGAACGAACTGCAGACAGTGGCCGAAGGCGACCTGACGCAGGAAGCCACCGTGACCGAGGACATCACCGGCGCCATCGCCGACTCGGTGAACTACACGGTGGAAGAACTGCGCTTGCTGGTGGGCAACGTGCAGAACACGGCGACCCGCGTGGCGCAGACGACTTCGCAGGTGGAAAGCACCTCGACCGAACTGCTGGCCGCCTCGACCGAACAGCTGCGCGAAATTCGCGAAACCGGCCAGTCGGTGCTGACCATGGCCGAGCGAATCAACGGCGTGTCCACGCAGGCGCAAGAGTCCGCCACGGTGGCGCGCCAGTCCCTGCAAGCCGCATCCTCGGGCCTGCAGGCCGTGCAGAATGCCATCGGCGGTATGAATTCCATCCGCGACCAGATCCAGGAAACCTCCAAGCGGATCAAGCGCCTGGGCGAGTCGTCGCAGGAGATTGGCGAAATCACCGAGCTGATCTCGGACATTACCGAACAGACGAACGTGCTGGCGCTGAACGCAGCCATCCAGGCCGCATCCGCCGGTGAAGCCGGCCGAGGCTTCTCGGTGGTGGCGGAAGAAGTTCAGCGACTGGCCGAACGCTCCGCAGACGCCACGCGCCAGATCTCGGCGCTGGTGAAGGCGATTCAGACCGACACGCAGGATGCGGTGGGCGCCATGGAGCGTTCCACGCAGGGTGTGGTCGAAGGGGCCAAGCTGTCCGACAACGCGGGTACCGCGCTGTCCGAGATCGACCGCGTGTCGCGCCGTCTTGCCGACCTCATTGAGCAGATTTCGCAATCCGCCTCCCGCGAAGCCGATTCGGCCAACGTGGTGGCCGCGAACATCCAGCACATTTTTGCCGTGACGGAACAGACCGGCGAAGGCACGCGCACCACCGCCCAGCAGGTGCGCGAGCTGTCGCAGATGGCCGAAGAACTGCGCCGTTCGGTGGCCCGTTTCAAGATTGCCTGACCCCGATAGATAAGAACGGCGAGCACCCAACGTGTCGATTCAAACCCCTGCCACGGCCCCCCCCGCCGGCAACATGCCGGCCACCGAAGACCTCGGGCCGCTGGCCTGGGTGCTGGGAGAAATCCAGAAATCCCTTGACGGTGTAGGCAAGTCGCTGCGGCGCTTCGTGCGCGACGTGGACGCCGCTGCGGCCGAGCCCGAGAGCGGCCCGCTGCAGATGGCCCGCCAGCAACTGCACCAGGCCGTTGGCGCCCTCCAGATGGTGGGGCATCCCTCGCCCGCTCTGGTGCTTGGCGCCATCGAGTTCGCGGTGCAGGGCTTCATTGCCGAACCGCAGCGCTGCACCGACGCCGCAGTGCTCAAGATCGAGCGTGCCGGCTTCGCCGTCGTCGACTTCCTGAACGCCTTGCTGGCTGGCAAGCCCGTGTCGTCGGTGGCGCTGTTTCCCCAGTATCGCGACGTGCTGGAACTGGTCGGCAACGAGCGCGTGCACCCCGCCGACCTGTGGAGCACCGCGTGGCGCTGGGTCGAGATCAAGCCTGCCCTCACGCAGGCCGCCGTGGCCTACGACCCGGCCGTGCGCTCGCGGCTCGACCGCGAAGTGCTGCAGCTGGTCAAGACCGGCGACGTGCATGCTGCGCGCCGTCTGCATGCGCTGTGCCTGGGGCTCGGACGCGGCGCGCTGCTGCCCCGCGTCGCCAGCTTCTGGACCCTGGCCGCCGGCTTCTTCGAAGCCCTTGCCACCGGCCTGATCGCGCCCGACGCCTACGTCAAGCGCGCCGCCTCGCGCGTGCTGCTGCAATACGCCACCCTCGCGCGCGGCGACAGCCTCGTGTCCGATCGCCTCGGCCAGGACCTGCTGTTCTTCTGCGCTCAGGCCGTGCCCACCGGCAGCGACGACGCCGCCACGCTGCGCACCGTGCGCAACGCCTGGGGCATCGCCAGCGAGCCGCGCGTCGACTACACCGTCGAGCAGTTCGGCCGCTTCGATCCGCTGGTGCTGCAACAAGCCCGCAAGCGCATCGAGACCGCAAAGGAAATGTGGTCGGCGCTCTCGGGCGGCGACATCACCCGCACGCGCCAGGTGGCCGACACCTTCGCGCAGCTCGGCGAATCGCTGCAGAAGCTGCATCCGCCGAGTCTGCCGATGGTGCTGGCCCTGACCCACGCGGTCGAAGCCTCCGTGCGCACAGGCCAGGCGCCCGGTACCGAACTCGCGATGGAAGTCGCCACCTCGGTGCTGTACCTGGAAGCCGCGCTCGAAGACCTCGACCCGAGCGATCCGCAGCTCACGGCCCGCACGCTGCAGCTGGCGGGGCGCATCGAACGCGTGCGCGCGGGCGGCCATTCCGAGCCGCTCGAGCCGTGGATGGAAGACCTCTACCGCCGCGTGAGCGACCGCCAGACCATGGGCACCGTGGTCGACGAGCTGCGCAGCCACCTGAGCGAGCTCGAGAAATCGCTCGACCAGTATTTCCGCCGCCCGGCCGAAAAAGGCCTGCTGCGCACCGTCCCGACGCAGCTCCTGCAGATGCGCGGCGTGTTCTCCGTGCTCGGCCTCGACCAGGCCGCGCTCACCGTGCAGCGCATGCGCGACGACGTCGAGGCGATGCTCGTCAGCACCTCGCCGGCCGAGGAAATGGCCGGCTTCGACGCGCTGGGCAACAACCTCGGCGCGCTCGGCTTCCTGATCGACATGCTGGGCTACCAGCCCGCGCTGGCCAAGCGCCTGTTCGTGTTCGACGCCGATGCCGGCGAACTCAAGCCGCTGATGGGCCGCCAGGCCACCGACAGCACGGCCGACGCCGCCGCCCCGAGCCAGGCTCCGGCCGCCGTAGCCGTGCTCAGCATCGAGGAAGTCGACGCCCAGATCGCCTCGAAGCTCGCCGCACTGGCCACGCCCAACCGCAAGGCCAAGGTCTCGCCGATCGAGGAATTCAGCAACAAGGCCGACAGCTGGACGAACAAGATCACCGGCCCGAGCGCGCTGCCCGACACCGAAGTCACCGAGCTCGAAGAAGACGACCTGCAGAACATCTTCCTCGACGAAGCCCGCGAAGTGGTGGAGAACGGCCTGGCCGCCATCGCAGAACTCGCCGGCTACCCGGACGACACCGAAGAACTCACGATCCTGCGGCGCGCCTTCCACACGCTCAAGGGCAGCTCGCGCATGGTCGGCCTCACCGACTTCGGCGATGCCGCCTGGTCGCTCGAACAGGTGCTCAACACCTGGCTGGCCGACCAGCGCCCCGCCACGCCGGAACTGCTGTCGGGCACCGAGCGCACGCTGAAGGAATTCGGCCAATGGGTCGAAGCCATCGCTTCGGGTTCCGCGCACGGCTGGCAGTCCACGCAGTTCAGCCGCGTGGCCAACGCGCTGCTGGCTGGCGAGCCCGTGCCCCCGCCGGTGCGCATGGCCGACGCCGAGGCCCTGGCGGTCGCCGCGCGCCACATCGCAGCCGAAGAGCCTGTGACCGCGCCCGCACCCCTTCTCGAGGTTCCGGCGCCGGTGGCGGCGGAACTGCCGCCGCTGCAGCTGCCGGATCTGCCCGATCTGTCGCTGGCCCCGGAAGTACCTGCGCCCGCACCCGCTGCGGCGCCCGAAGCACCGCTCGAAACCGTGGCGTGGCAGGAGCCCGCTGCGCCCGCCGCACCCGCCGCACCCGAGACCGACGACGATTTCGCGTCGACCGATTTCATCGACTTCGAGTCGAAGCAGACCACCGAGCCCGCGGCGCTGACAGCTCTGCCGAGCGGCGAGGAGTTCGATTTCCTCTCGCCCGCGAAGACGCCCGTGGCCACCGAGCCGAAGCTGGCGGAAGCCGAGCCCGTGATCGAAGCGGTCGAAGCCACCGTGCCGACCACCGCCGGCCTGCCCGATCTCGATTGGGAACCCGCGCCGCTGCCCGTGCAGGCCGCCGCCGAGCCGGAAGTCATCGAAGCCGCGGCGCTGCCGCCGCATGAGGAAGAACCGGTCGCCGAGCCCGAGCTGCAATCGGTCGCCGAACCGGAACCGGAACCGGAACCCGAACCCGAACTGCCCGCCCCGGCGGTTGCCGAGGTGATCGCGCCCATCTTCGAGGCGCCGGTGGCGCCTGCCGAAGCCCAGATCCTGGTCGCCGACGAAGCGCCCGAGCCCGTTGCCGCGGCAGCCACGCCTGTCGTGTCCGCCGAACCGCAGGAAGAAGCCGCGGAAGACATCGCAGCCGCGGCTGCGAGCGCCGAAGACCAGGTCAAGGTCATCGGCCCGCTGCGCATCGGCATCCAGCTCTACAACGTCTACCTCAACGAGGCCGACGAATGGTCGCGCCAGCTCGCCACCGACGTCGGCGAATGGGCGCTCGAATCGCACGAACGCCTGCCCGACTCGACCGTTGCGCTGGCCCACTCGCTGGCAGGCAGCTCGGCCACGGTCGGCTTCCACAGCCTGTCGGGCATGGCCCGCCTGCTCGAAGCCGCGCTGCAGCACCTGCAGATGCTGGGCAGCGGCACGCGGGAGCAGGGCATGGTGCTGGTGGCCGCGGCCGACGAGCTGCGCCGCCTGCTGCACCAGTTCGCCGTCGGCTTCCTGCGCGACCCGGCCGAAGGCACGCTGCAGGCGCTGCGCGACATCGCCAATTCGCCGATGCCGACCGAACTCGCCATGCGTGCCGAGGCCCGGCCGCTGCATCAGGTGGTGGTTGCCGAATCCGTCGCCGACGTGGCGCTGGACGATTCCGAAGACGCCATCGACCTGGCCGACGCGGTCGACGTCGACCTGTTCCCGATCTTCGAGGAAGAGGCGGCCGAACTGCTGCCGCAGCTCGGCGAGGCGCTGCGCCAGTGGGCGCATCACCCAGACGATGGTGCCCCGCGCGCCTCGGTGCTGCGCACGCTGCACACGCTCAAGGGCAGCGCACGGCTGGCCGGCGCCATGCGCCTGGGCGAGCGCGCGCACCGCATGGAGTCCGAGATCGAAATCCTGGGCTCCCAGGGAGCGGCACGCGCCGACATCGAAAAACTGCTGGCGCGCCTCGACACCCTGCAGGCCACCTTCGACGCATTGCGCGCGGCCGACGACGCCACGCAGGTCGAGCTGGCCCAGATCGTGGCCGCGGCCACTGCGACCGCGCCTGCCGCCCCGCCGCCGCAGGTTGCGGCCGAAGCCGGCGTGCCCGCGAACGACGAAATCGCCGCTCCCGTGGCGAGCCTCGAAGACCAGCCTGGCGTCCCCGCGACGCTGCAGCCGCGCCCCGCGCCCGCGCTGCTCACGCCGCTGCGCGCCGCAACGGGCCAGGCCGTGCGCATCCGCACCCAGCTGCTCGACCGCCTGGTCGCGCAGACCGGCGAGGTCATCATCACGCGTTCGCGCCTGGAGGCCGAGCTGGGCCAGCTGCGCGGCTCGCTGTCCGACCTGACGGGCAACCTGGACCGCCTGCGCCAGCAACTGCGCGACATCGAGGTGCAGGCCGAAAGCCAGATGCAGTCCCGACTGGCGCAGGCCAAGGACTCGCAGCAGAGCTTCGACCCGCTCGAGTTCGACCGCTTCACCCGCGTGCAGGAACTCACGCGCATGATGGCCGAGTCGGTGAACGACGTGGCCACCGTGCAGCGCACCCTGCAGAAGACGGTGCAGGCCACGGAAGACGATCTCAGCGTGCAGGCGCGCCAGACGCGCGAACTGCAGCGCGGCCTGCTGCGCACGCGAATGGTGGAGTTCGAAGGCATCTCCGACCGCCTCTACCGCGTGGTGCGCCAGGCCTCGAAGGACACCGGCAAGCAGGTGCGCCTGGACATCGTCGGCGGCTCCATCGAAATGGACCGCGGCGTGCTTGACCGCATGACGCCCGCCTTCGAGCACCTGCTGCGCAACTGCGTGGCGCACGGCATCGAGAGTGCGGCGGTGCGCGAGAAGGCCGGCAAGGACGCCAGCGGCCTGATCGTCATCGACCTGCACCACGAAGGCAACGACGTCTCGGTGAGCTTCCGCGACGACGGCGCCGGTCTCGACAACAAGCGCATCGCAGAGCGCGCCCGCGCCCTCGGCCTGCTCGAACACGACAAGGAGCTGTCGGCCGAGGATGCCACCGAGCTGATCTTCAAGCCTGGCTTCTCGACGGCAGGGCAGGTCTCCGAACTGGCCGGCCGCGGCATCGGCATGGACGTGGTGCGCGCGCAGATCGCGGCGCTCGGCGGGCGCATCGAAACGCACAGCAACCCCGGCCAGGGCACCACCTTCAAGCTGGTGCTGCCGCTGACCACCGCCGTGACGCACGTGGTGATGCTTCGCGCGGGCGAAGTGTCGATCGGCGTGCCGTCGAACCTGGTGGAGCTGGTGCAGCGCGTGGGCGGCACCGACCTCGAGGCGGCCTACCTGCACAACAGCCATCCGTTCGGCAGCGAGCAGGTGCCGTTCTACTGGGCCGGTGCGCTGCTGCAGGCCTCGACCCGCAGCGAACACGCAGTGGCCAGGAACAACACGATCGTGGTCGTGCGAAGCGCGGCACAGCGCGTGGCCCTGCACGTGGACGAAGTGCTGGGCAACCAGGAAGTCGTGGTGAAGAACCTCGGCCCGCAGCTCGCGCGGCTGCCCGGCCTGGCCGGCATCTCGGTGCTGGCGTCGGGGGCGGTGGCGCTGATCTACAACCCGGTGGCGCTGGCCTCGGTGCATGGCGAACAGGCGCGCGAGCGCCAGGCCGCCGCGCTGGCGGCGCCGGCGCACGGCGCCGCGGACGAACACGGCGCGCCGCAGCAGCCGCTGCCGACGCTGGCCCCGGTGGCACCACAGGTCCCGCTGGTGCTGGTGGTGGACGACTCCATCACCGTGCGCCGCGTCACGCAGCGCCTGCTGCAGCGCGAAGGCTATCGCGTGTCGCTCGCGGCCGATGGCCTGCAGGCGCTCGAACGGCTGCAGCAGGAGCGCCCGGCGGTGGTGCTGTCGGACATCGAGATGCCGCGCATGGACGGCTTCGACCTGGCCCGCAACATCCGCGCCGACGATTCGATGGCCGGCCTGCCGATCATCATGATCACTTCGCGCATCGCCGAGAAGCACCGCGAATACGCGCGCACGCTGGGCGTGAACCACTACCTCGGCAAGCCGTACTCGGAAGAGGAACTGCTGCGCCTGGTGCGTGCGTACACGAGCGAATCGACGCTGGCTGCTGCCGCTTGATGCTGGCCGGGGCGCTCCCGGCGGCGACCAGAGAACAGGGGCCTTCGGGCCCCTTTCTCATGGCTTCTGCAGCACCTTGGCCCGCGCCGCCGCGTAGCGCTGCAGCGTCTTCTCGCGCGCCTCGGCGTGGTCCACCACCGGCTTCGGGTACGTCTCGCCGAGCGTGATGCCCGCTGCCTCCAGCTCCACCGGCGAGGCCAGCCACGGCGCATGGATCGCCGCGTTCGACAGCCCCGCGAGCTGCGGCAGGTAGCGGCGGATGAACTTGCCCTCGGGGTCGAAGCGCTCGCTTTGCGTCACCGGGTTGAAGATGCGGAAGTAGGGCTGCGCGTCGCAGCCGCTCGAACTGGCCCACTGCCAGCCGCCGTTGTTCGAGGCCAGCTCGAAGTCGTTCAGGTGCAGCGCGAAGTAGGCCTCGCCGCGCCGCCAGTCCAGCCCCAGGTCCTTGCACAGGAAGCTCGCCGCCACCATGCGCAGGCGGTTGTGCATGTAGCCGCTCTGGTTGATCTGCAGCATGGCGGCGTCCACCAGCGGATAGCCGGTGCGGCCTTCGCACCAGGCGTCGAACAGCTGGTCGGCGTGCTTGCCGTGGTGCCACTGGATCCGGTCGTACTCGGGCCGGAAGCTCTTCGACTCGCCGCCCGCGTGCACGTGCGGAAAGTGCGCCAGGATCTGGAAGTAGAACTCGCGCCAGATCAGCTCGCTCAGCCAGACCGCCGCCCCGGCATTGCCCTGCAGCGAGAGCTGGTGCGCCAGGCTCGCCAGCTGCCGGATCGACACCGTGCCGAAGCGCAGGTGCACGCCCATGTAACTGGGCCCGCGCACCGCCGGGAAGTCGCGCGCCTCGGCGTAGCGGTCGATGCGCTCGAAGAAGTCCTCGAGCAGCAGGCCCGCGCCGCGCGTGCCGGTGGGAATCTCCAGCGCCGAGAGGTTGCTTTTCTCGAAGCCGATCTCCCGCAGCGCGGGCACCGGCTCTCCGTAGGCCTGGGGCGAGGGCGCCAGCGCGTCGGCGTGGCTGCGCACCGGGTACGGCTTCAGGAAGAACGAATCGACCTTCGCCAGCCAGGCCCGCTTGTAGGGCGTGAACACGGTGTAGGGCTGGCCGGTCTGGGTCAGGACCTCGTCGCGGTCGAAGACGGTCGAGTCCTTGTAGGTGTGGAAGGCCACGCCCGCGTTGGCCAGCGCCCCGAACACCCGGGCGTCGCGCTCCAGCGCGTCGGGCTCGTCGTCGCGGTTGGCGAACACCGCCTGCACGCCGAGCTCGCGCGCCAGCGCCGGAATCTCCTGCACCGCCGCGGCATGCCGCACGACCAGCCCGCCGCCCAGTGCGCGCAGCTCGGCTTCGAGCTCCACCAGCGATTCGCGGATGAATTCCACCCGGCGGTCGACCGAGGGCAGGGCGTCGAGGAGGGCCTTGTCGAACACGAAGGCGCAGACCACCTGGCGGCAGGCCCGCAGCGCGCGATACAGGGCCGCGTTGTCGTCCACCCGGAGGTCCCGGCGGAACCACATGAGCCCTTTGGGATAGGTCTTGTCGACGGCCAGTAAAATCGGGGGCATATGGCCGCCGATTCTGCCCCGATGAACCTCACGCATCACTTTCTGATAGCGATGCCCGGGATGGAAGACAAAACTTTCAACCGCAGCGTCGTGTACCTCTGCGAACACAGCGAGCGCGGAGCGCTCGGCCTCGTGATCAACAAACCCAGCGACATCAACCTCAAGGTGCTGTTCGAGAAAATCGAGCTCCACCTGGCCCGCCCCGAACTGGGCGAGGCCCCCGTCTTCCAGGGCGGCCCGGTGCAGACCGAACGCGGCTTCGTGCTGCACGAGCCGGTCTTCACGCAGGCCGAGAAGCCCGAGGAATCGGTCTACGCCTCGACCATGACCATTCCCGGCGGGCTCGAGATGACCACCTCCAAGGATGTGCTGGAGGCCCTGGCCACCGGCGCCGGCCCGCGGAAGGTGCTGGTCTCGCTGGGCTATTCGGCCTGGGGCGAGGGCCAGCTGGAGTCGGAACTGGCCGAAAACAGCTGGCTCACCGTGGGCGCCGACCCGGCCGTGATCTTCGACACGCCCGTGGAGCAGCGCTACGACAAGGCCTTGCTGCTGCTCGGTCTGGAGGCCTGGAAGCTTTCCCCGGACGCGGGTCACGCATGATGAACCTGGCTCGCCCCCAGGCTGCGCGCACTTCGTGTCGCTTCGCCAACCCCCTGCCGGGGGCGGGCCGGCCGCTTCGGGCGGCCGTGCGCGGCGGTCCCCTGTGAGCGGACCGGCGATGTCCGACAACGCTCGGCCCCCAGCACCTGCCGTTGTCCCCGCCAATTTCCAGAGCTTCCTGGGCTTCGACTTCGGCGCCAAGCGCACCGGCGTGGCCAGCGGCAACCGGCTGCTGCGCACCGCCAGCCCGCAGGCCACCATCAAGGCCGAGGGTGCCGATGCCCGCTTCGCGCAGGTCGAGGCGCGCATCAAGGAATGGCAGCCCGACGCTCTGGTAGTCGGCGTGCCCTACCACCCCGATGGCGCCCCGCACGAGAACACCCGCCGCGCGCAGAAGTTCGCGCGCCAGCTGCGCGGGCGTTTCAATCTGCAGGTGTTCGAGGTCGACGAGCGCTACAGCACCACCGAGGCGCTGGCCTCGGGCGCACGCGATGCCGATGCGGCTTCCGCCTGCATCATCCTGGAGCAATTCTTGAGGAGTCTCCCGTGAGTTCAATCCCCGACGCCGAAGCGCTCTACACGAAGCTGCTCGCCGGCGTGAAGCCGCTGATGCGCCCCGAAACGAAGCTGGTGGGCGTCACTTCCGGCGGCGCCTGGCTGGTCGAGCGGCTGCAGAAGGACCTGGGCCTGAGCGGCGCGCCCGGCATCATCTCGTCGGCCATGCACCGCGACGACTTCGCGCGCCGCGGGCTCTCGGCCAGCGCGCAGACCTCGCTGCCCTTCGACGCGAATGGCGCCGACGTGCTGCTGCTCGACGACGTGCTCTACACCGGCCGCACCATCCGCGCCGTGCTCAACGAGCTGTTCGACTTCGGCCGTCCGGCCAGCGTGCGGCTCGCCGTACTGGTCGACCGCGGCGGGCGCGAGCTGCCGGTGGCTGCCGACTTCGCCGCCACCACGCTCACCTTGCCGAACACGCAACTGCTCGCCCTCGCACGCGCCGAAGATGGCGCCTTCAGCCTCAAGGTGGAGGAAAACCGCTGATGCTCTACAAGCGAAACCCCCAGCTCAACAAGAACGGCGAGCTGATCCACCTGCTGTCGATCGAGGGCCTGCCCAAAGACATCGTCACGCACATCCTCGACACGGCCGCCAACTTCACCAGCGTGAGCGACCGCGAGGTGAAGAAGGTGCCGCTGCTGCGCGGCAAGAGCGTGTTCAACCTCTTCTTCGAGAACAGCACCCGCACCCGCACCACCTTCGAGATCGCGGCCAAGCGCCTCTCCGCGGACGTCATCAACCTCGACATCGCGCGCTCTTCGGCCACCAAGGGCGAGTCGCTGCTCGACACGATCGCCAACCTCAGCGCCATGGCCGCCGACCTGTTCGTGGTGCGCCACAGCGAGTCGGGCGCGCCGTACCTGATCGCTCAGCACGTCGCGCCGCACGTACACGTGGTGAATGCCGGCGACGGCCGCCATGCGCACCCGACGCAAGGGCTGCTCGACATGTACACGATCCGCCACTACAAGAAGGACTTTGCGAACCTCACGGTCGCGATCGTCGGCGACGTGCTGCACTCGCGCGTGGCGCGCTCCGACATCCATGCGCTCACCACGCTCGGCTGCGCCGAAGTGCGCGTGGTCGGTCCCAAGACATTGGTGCCCGGCGACATGGCCGGCATGGGCGTGCGCGTGTGCCACACGCTCGAGGAAGGCATCAAGGACTGCGACGTGGTCATCATGCTGCGCCTGCAGAACGAGCGCATGAGCGGCGCGCTGCTGCCGTCGTCGCAGGAGTTCTTCAAGACCTTCGGCCTCACGCCCGAGAAGCTGCAGCTGGCCAAGCCCGACGCCATCGTGATGCACCCCGGCCCCATCAACCGCGGCGTGGAAATCGACTCCGCCGTGGTCGACGGCAAGCAGAGCGTGATCCTCCCGCAGGTCACTTTCGGCATCGCCGTGCGCATGGCGGTGATGAGCATCGTGGCAGGTAACGAAGCATAGAAATGTTGCTCGCCCCCAGTCTTCGCGCACTTCGTGTCGCTTCGCCAACCCCCTACCGGGGGCAACACCAGTGGCCCGGCGAAGCCGGTTCCACGGTGTTTCCCGAAAAGGCCATGACTGTCACCGGAAGTACAGACGCATGAACATCCACATCACCAACGGCCGTGTCGTCGATCCCGCATCGCGTACCGACAAGAAGGCCGACATCGCCATCGCCAACGGAAAGATCGCCGGCATCGGCGGCAGCATTCCCGCCGGCTTCAGGGCCGATCGCACCATCGACGCCACGGGCTGCATCGTCGCGCCCGGCCTCGTCGACCTGGCCGCGCGCCTGCGCGAGCCCGGCTATGAGCACGAAGGCATGCTCGAAAGCGAAATGGCCGCGGCCATCGCCGGCGGCGTCACCAGCCTCGTGTGTCCGCCCGACACCGACCCGGTGCTCGACGAGCCCGGCCTTGTCGAGATGCTCAAGTTCCGCGCCGAGAAGCTGCAGCGCGCACGCCTGTTCCCGCTCGGTGCGCTCACGCGCGGCCTGGCCGGCGGCGTGCTGACCGAGATGGCCGAACTCACCGAAGCCGGCTGCATCGGCTTCAGCCAGGCCGACGTGCCGCTGGCCGACACGCAGGTGCTGCAGCGCGCGCTGTCGTACGCCAGCACCTTCGGCTACACCGTGTGGCTGCGTCCGCAGGACCGCGACCTCGGCAAGGGCGTCGCGGCCAGCGGCCCGCTCGCCACGCGGCTCGGCCTCGCGGGCGTGCCTGTGTCGGCCGAGACGATCGCCATCTTCACCATCGTCGAGCTCATGAAGGCCACCGGCGCGCGCGTGCACCTGTGCCGCATCTCCAGCGCGCGCGGCGTGGCACTGGTGCGCGAGGCTAAGGCGCAGGGCCTGCCGCTGACCTGCGACGTCAGCATCAACTCGCTGCACCTGGCCGACACCGACATCGGCTACTTCGACAGCCGCGCGCGCCTGAACCCGCCGCTGCGCCAGCAGGGCGACCGCGACGCGCTCTCGGCCGCGCTGGCCGACGGCACCATCGACGCGCTGGTGTCCGACCACACGCCAGTCGAGGCCGACGCCAAGACGCTGCCCTTCGCCGAGAGCGAACCGGGCGCGACGGGCCTCGAACTGCTGCTGCCGCTCGCGCTGCAGTGGGGCGAGCGCAGCGGCGCGGGCATGGCGCGCGCCATCGAGGTCATCACCTCGGCGCCGGCGCACCTGCTGGCGTCCGCCGACGCGGGCACCGGCATCGGCCGCCTCGTCGAAGGCGGCGTGGCCGACCTGTGCGTGTTCGACCTGGCGCTCGAATGGCAGGTGCAGCCCGATGCGCTCAAGAGCCAGGGCAAGCACACGCCGTTCGCCAGCTACCCCATGCAGGGCCGCGTGCGCCACACACTGGTGGCAGGCCGCGTCGTCCACGGCTAGAAATGAAGCTCGCCCCCAGTCTTCGCGCACTTCGTGTCGCTACGCCAACCCCCTTGCAGGGGGCAACACCAGCGGCCCGGCAGAGCCGGTTCCGCGGTGTTCCGCGACCATGCATTGACATTGAAGCAAGTAGCTGAGAGGGCGCACGTCTGATGTTTCATTCGCTGAAAGCCTGCTGGCGCCTCCTGCATGCGATCGCGCATGCGCTGGCCGGCTGGTGGACGATCCGCTTCACCTTCCCCGGCCTCTCGCAGCCCGAGCGCAATGCACGCGTGCAGGCATGGTCGAAGCGCATGCTCGAGATCATGGGCATCACGCTCAAGGTGCAGGGCACGCCGCCGCCCGAAGGTCCGGTCCTGCTGGTCTGCAACCACCTCTCCTGGCTCGACATCACCTGCATCCACGCGGCACGCCATGTGCGCTTCGTGTCGAAGTCGGACGTCAAGAACTGGCCGCTGATCGGCACGCTGTCGAATGGCTCCGGCACGCTCTACATCGAGCGCGAACGCCGCCGCGACGCGCTGCGCGTGGTGCACCACATGACCGAGGCGCTGTGCAACGGCGACCTGATCGGCGTGTTCCCAGAAGGCACGACCAGCGACGGCCGCGGCCTGCTGCCGTTCCATGCCAACCTGCTGCAGGCGTCGATTTCTTCGGGCGCGCCAGTGCTGCCCGCTGCACTGCGTTTCGCCGATGCGGCCACCGGCGAAACCAGCCAGGCCCCGCGCTACATCGACGATGACAGCCTCGCCGCGTCGCTGTGGAACACGCTGCGTGCGCCGCCGCTGCTGGCCATCGTGCGCTTCGGCGAACCGCAGCATCCGCACGGCCGCGAGCGCCGTGCCTGGGCCCAGTCGCTGCATGAAGACGTGCAGCAGCTGCGCCGCGAGACGCACTGACGAGAGAGACAAAAAAAGCGCCCCGCGAGGGAGGCGCTTAACGGCGCACGGATGCGCCGTGAGGAGGAACCGATCCGTTTCTTCTTCGACTTCGCTTTTCTTCTTGTTTCGTCAAAGAATCCCGAAGATCTTCAGGCCGATGATCACGATCAGGGGTACGCCGCACAGCCAGAGGATGATGCTTTTCATGATCAGGTCTCCTTGAAACAGGCAGGCCTGCAGATTGGCCGCGGCGCAGCCTCACCGGTGCGGGAGAAAGCAAACCATGCGCGTGGGCGGGTGCCTACACGAGGAGCAACCCGGTCGGATCAGTAGCGTTCCTCGTAATAGCGGCGGTGCTGTTCGCGCTCCCATTGCCGGCGACGCCATTCACGGCGCTCGGCGCGGCGTTCTTCCCAGCGCGAGTCGGGCTCGTAGTAGACCGGAGGCGGAACCGAGTACGCGGGCTGCTGGTAGCGCACCGGCGGCGGGGGCTGGTAATAGGTGGGCGGCGGCGTATAGGCGGGCGCCGGCTCGTAGTAGACCGGCGGCGGCTCGCTGACGACCACGCCCGGCACGCCGATGCCGATGGACCAGCTCGTTTCTGCATTGGCCGATGCGGCCATGCCCAAGGTGCCTGCGGCCACGACGCCGGCAGCGGCGAGCTTGAGAACAGTTCTGCGAAAAGTCATTGGGGACTCCTGGAGGGCGGAAAAAATAAGCCCTCATGGGTGTCCAACGCGCCGGTCCCCGCAATCGCGCACTTCGCTGCTGTGAAGAACGTTCCCAGATGTGACGAGCCCGGTCGCGATCGGTGCGGCGGCCGTCAGCCCCTAGCCGCTGCGTGCAGGCAGATCGCGCTGCGGCGGGCCGCCAATCGCGCATTTGCCACCGATTCCGGCATCGACTTCGGCACCCACGCGGAAGCGCACGACCCTAGCATGAAAGATCCCGTGTTCAACTTCACCAGACCTTTCATGTCAAACAATCTGCTCGTCAACTTCAACCTCGACCAGCTCGGCGAACCGCGCGAATACCGGCCGCCGGCCGAACGCGTCATCGAAGGCGACATCGTGTGCCGCAACTGGGACGTCGACAGTGCCAAGGACGGCAAGGTGCGCGCTGGCGTGTGGGAGTCGACACCCGGTGTGAACCATTCCATCAAGGGTGAGACCTGGGAGTTCTGCCTGATCCTGTCCGGCCTGGTCGAGATCACCGAGGCAGGTCAGAGCCCGGTGACTTACGGAGCCGGCGACTGCTTCATCATGAAGCCTGGCTACGTCGGCACCTGGCGCACCATCGAAACGGTGCGCAAGGTGTGGGTCATGGCTTGAGGGGGAGAGAGCCGAGCGTGTGGATTGCGCCGTGGCCGGTGCATGACATGACATCGGCGCGCCGGCATTCGACGAGATCGTGCAGCGCGGCGCACTCACCACCGGCCTGACCTGGCACCTCGCGCGCCTGCGCTGGTCGTGGACATGGATCCAGGGACTGATCGCTTGTTGGCACATGTCGTGCTTGAGCGTTTCCTTTCGTCCTTTTCGCCATTCCACCCAACGGAGTTCCATGTGAAGCGTGCTGCCCCTGCCCTGTTCCTGAAGCCCCTGGCCGCCTGCGCGGCAATCGCGACCCTGGCCCTGGCCGCCCCCCATGCTATGGCACAGGAAAAGACGCTGCGCATCGCCATGACGGCAGCCGACATTCCGCGCACGCTGGGCCAGCCCGACCAGGGCTTCGAGGGCAACCGCTTCACCGGCATTCCGATCTACGATTCGCTCACGCAGTGGGATCTGTCGAAGGCCG
This sequence comes from Variovorax sp. Varisp36, assembly GCF_047304235.1. Classification (NCBI taxonomy): domain Bacteria; kingdom Pseudomonadati; phylum Pseudomonadota; class Betaproteobacteria; order Burkholderiales; family Comamonadaceae; genus Variovorax; species Variovorax sp. Varisp36. Next base: position 78,225 of record NZ_JBGLYU010000020.1, on the reverse strand, counting down.
ACGCACCGAGCGTGCTGGTTCCCGGCCTCGCCACCTCGTGGGCAGTGGACGCCAAGGACAAGACCAAGTGGGTCTTCAAGCTGCGCCCCGGCGTCAAGTTCCATGACGGTTCGGCCTTCTCCGCCGACGCGGTGGTGTGGAACGTGCAGAAGGTTCTCGACAAGGACGCCCCGCAGTTCGACCCCAGCCAGGTCGGCGTGACGGCTTCGCGCATGCCCACGCTCAAGTCGGCGCGCAAGATCGACGACACGACGGTCGAGCTCACCACCAGCGAGCCCGACGCCTTCCTGCCGATCAACCTCACGAACCTGTTCATGGCCTCGCCCGCGCAATGGCAGAAGAAGTTCGATGCCGCCGCAGGTTCCACGCCTGCCGACAAGGCCAAGGCCGCCTGGACCGCCTTCGCCGCCGACCCCGCCGGCTCGGGTCCGTTCAAGGTCACGCGCTTCGTGGCGCGCGAGCGGCTGGAGCTGGCCGCCAACAAGGGCTACTGGGACGCCAGGCGCGTGCCGAAGATCGACAAGGTCGTGATGCTGCCGATGCCCGAAGCCAATGCGCGCACCGCCGCGCTGCTGGGCGGTCAGGTCGACTGGATCGAGGCGCCCGCGCCCGACGCCATGGCGCAGATCACGCAACGCGGCTTCAAGATCTATTCGAACGCGCAGCCGCACGTATGGCCATGGCAACTCTCGTTCGCCGAAGGCTCGCCCTGGCTCGACAAGCGCGTGCGCCAGGCGGCCAACCTGTGCATCGACCGCGGCGGCATGAAGCAGCTGCTGGGCGGCATGATGGCCGAGCCTAAAGGCACGGTGCCGCCGGGCCACCCGTGGTTCGGCAAGCCCAGCTTCGACATCCGCTACGACGTGAAGGCCGCGCAGGCCCTCATGACGCAGGCCGGCTACTCCGCGGCCAAACCGATCAAGGTGAAGGTGCAGATATCGGCCTCGGGCTCGGGCCAGATGCAGCCGCTGCCGATGAACGAGTTCGCGCAGCAGTCGCTCAAGCAGTGCTACTTCGACGTGCAGTTCGACGTGATCGAATGGAACACGCTCTTCACCAACTGGCGCAAGGGCGCAAAGGACCCCTCGGCCAATGGCGCCAACGCGGTCAACATCAGCTTCGCAGCGATGGACCCGTTCTTCGCGATGGTGCGCTTCGTGAGCACCAAGGCCTTCCCACCGGTGTCGAACAACTGGGGCTACTACGGCAGCCCCGAGGTCGACAAGCTGGTGGCCGACGCGCGCACCAGCTTCGACGACAAGGTGCGCGACGCCGCGCTCGCAAAGCTGCACACGCACATCGTGGACGACGCGCCGTTCGTGTGGATCGCCCACGACGTGGGGCCGCGCGCACTCTCGTCCAAGATCAAGAACGTGGTGCAACCGAAAAGCTGGTTCATCGACATCGCCACCATGACGATGGACTGACCCCCTCCCGCAGCCAGCCACGAGCCATGTTCGCCTACCTCCTGCGCCGCGTGATCTACGCCGTGCCGATCATGATCGGCGTGGCCCTCGTGTGCTTCCTGCTCGTGCACATCGCGCCCGGCGATCCGCTGGTGTCGATCCTGCCGCCCGATGCGTCCGCCGAACTGCAGGCGCAACTGCGCGAGCTGTACGGCTTCAACCGTTCGCTGCCCGAGCAGTTCGCGATGTGGCTGTGGCGCGCGATGCACGGCGACCTGGGCGTGTCCATCGCGAGCAATCGCGCGGTGGCCGGCGAGGTGTTCACCGCCGTGGGCAACACGCTGCGGCTGGCGGTGGTGGCCACCTTCATCGGGTTCGTGCTGGGTTGCCTCTTCGGCTTCGTAGCGGGCTACTTTCGCGGCTCGTGGGTCGACCGGCTGGCCTCGGTGTTCTCGGTATTGGGCGTGAGCGTGCCGCACTACTGGCTGGGCATGGTGATGGTGATCGTGTTCTCGTCGCAGCTCATGTGGCTGCCGGCCACCGGCGCGGGCCCCAGCGGCTCGGACGACTGGGCGTGGGACTGGGCGCACCTGCAGTTCCTGCTGCTGCCGGCGCTCACGATGTCGGTGATTCCCATGGGCATCATCGCGCGCACGGTGCGCGCGCTGGTGGCCGACATCCTCGACCAGGAGTTCATCGTGGGCCTGCGCGCCAAGGGGCTCACTCACCTCGGCGTGTTCCGCCACATGGTGAAGAACGCGGCGCCCACGGCGCTGGCCGTGATGGGCCTGCAGCTGGGCTATCTGCTCGGCGGCTCGATCCTCATCGAGACCGTGTTCTCGTGGCCGGGCACCGGCTTCCTGCTCAACTCGGCCATCTTCCAGCGCGACCTGCCGCTGCTGCAGGGAACGATCCTCGTGCTGGCGCTGTTCTTCGTGCTGCTGAACCTGCTGGTCGACGTGCTGCAAACCTTGCTCGATCCGCGCATCGCGCGTGCCTGAAGAAGAAAGCCGCCAAGCAATGTCCACCGTGCTTCCCATCTCTTCCGCCGTTGCCGTCGAACCCTTGCCGGCCCAGCGCTCTCGCGGCTACTGGGTTTCGGTGTGGCTGCGTCTGCGGCGTGACCCGGTCGCCGTCGGCGCGGCCATCGTCGTGTTGCTGCTGATCGCGCTCGCTGTCTTCGGCCCATGGTTCGCGCCGGCCGACCCGTACCAGTCGTCGATGCTCAAGCGCCTCAAGCCCATAGGCACCGAGGGCCTTCCGCTGGGCAGCGACGAGCTGGGCCGCGACATGCTCTCGCGCCTCATCGTCGGCGCGCGGCTGTCGCTGTTCATCGGCATCACGCCAGTGCTGTGCGCCTTCGTGCTGGGCACGATCATCGGCATCGTCGCCGGTTATGCGGGCGGGCTGACCAACACGCTGATCATGCGCACCATCGACGTGTTCTACGCCTTTCCCTCGGTGCTGCTGGCCATCGCTCTGTCGGGCACGCTGGGTGCGGGGGTGGTCAATTCGTTGATCTCGCTGACCATCGTGTTCATTCCGCAGATCGCGCGCGTGGCCGAGAGCGTCACCACGCAGGTGCGCACTCGCGACTACGTGGAAGCGGCGCGCGCTTCGGGCGCCAGCCCCTTCACCATCGTGCGGGTGCATGTGCTGGGCAATGTGCTCGGGCCGATCTTCGTCTACGCCACCAGCCTGATCGCGGTGTCGATGATCCTGGCCTCGGGCCTGTCGTTCCTGGGTTTGGGCGTGAAGCCGCCGGAACCCGAATGGGGCCTGATGCTCAACACGCTGCGCACTGCGATCTACGTGCAGCCATGGGTCGCTGCGTTGCCGGGCGCGATGATCTTCATCACTTCGATCTCTTTCAACATCCTGTCCGACGGGCTTCGCTCGGCGATGGACAACAAGGGGTGAAGCCATGGACGCACTGAAGGATATCGGCGGCCCCGCCCAACCGCTCCTCACCATCAAGGGCCTGGTCAAGCACTTCCCGCTCAAGAAAGACCCGCTCGGCCGCGGCGGTGGCGTCGTGCGGGCGGTCGACGGCGTGGACTTCGAGGTGCTCAAGGGCGAAACGCTCGGCGTGGTCGGCGAGTCGGGCTGCGGCAAGTCGACCACCGCCCGACTGCTGATGCAGCTGATCGAGCCGACGCGCGGCGAAGTCGTGTTCGACGGCCGCGAAGTCGGCAGCCGGGACCTGCCGCTGAAAGAATTCCGCCGCCAGGTGCAGATGGTGTTTCAGGACAGCTACGCCTCCCTCAACCCGCGCCTCACCATCGAAGATTCGATCGCCTTCGGGCCGCAGGTGCACGGAGTGTCGCGGCGCGAATCGGTTGAACGTGCGCGCGACCTGCTCGCCCGCGTGGGCCTGTCGCCGCAACGCTTTGCCGAGCGCTACCCGCATGAACTCTCGGGTGGCCAGCGGCAGCGCGTAAATATCGCGCGGGCCCTCGCATTGCAGCCGCGCATGGTGATTCTCGACGAGGCCGTCTCCGCGCTCGACAAATCGGTGGAGGCGCAGGTCATCAACCTGCTGCTCGACCTGAAGGCCGAGTTCGGGCTGACCTACGTGTTCATCAGCCACGACCTCAACGTGGTGCGCTACGTGAGCGACCGCGTGATGGTGATGTACCTCGGCCAGGTGGCCGAGATCGGCCCGGCCGATGCGCTGTACGACGCACCCGCTCACCCCTACACGCGTGCGCTGCTTTCTTCCATGCCGTCGATGGACCCGGACCACCGCACCGAAGAAGCAGCGCTCGCGGGCGATCCGCCGAACCCCATCAACCCGCCCTCGGGCTGCCGCTTTCATCCGCGCTGTGCGCTGGCCGCGCCGGTGTGCGCCAAGGTCGTTCCCGAGCGCATCGTCACCGGCTCGCAGCACGCGGTGAGCTGCCTGATCCACGAGGCGGGCAGCGGGCATCCGATGGCCATCGAAACCCCGAGGAAAGCAGCATGAGCGACAACGATAAACCGATGGTCCGCCTGCGCGACCTCAGCGTCACCTTCAGTGGCGGTCGCAAGCCGGTGCACGCCGTCAGCGGCGTGAGCCTTGAAGTGCAGCGCGGCGAGGTCGTCGCGCTGATCGGCGAGTCCGGCTCAGGCAAGAGCGTGACCATGCGCACCCTGCTGCGACTGCACCCCGAGCGCCGCACCCGCATGGGCGGCACGGTGCAGGTGGCCGGGCGCGACGTGCTCGCGATGTCGCAGCGCGAGCTGGCCGACTTCCGCGGCAAGGTCGCATCGATGATTTTCCAGGAGCCGCTGCTGGCGCTCGATCCGGTGTATTCGGTGGGCGCGCAGATCGTCGAGTCGATCCGACGGCACGAATCGGTCACGCAGGCCGAGGCGCAACAACGCGCGCTGGCGCTGTTCGAGCGTGTGCGCATTCCGAGCCCCGAACAGCGCCTGCAGGCCTATCCGCACGAGATGTCGGGCGGCATGCGCCAGCGCGCCATGATCGCGCTGGCACTCGCCTGCAAGCCCCAGCTGCTGCTGGCCGACGAGCCCACCACCGCGCTCGACGCCACGGTGCAGATCCAGATCCTGCTGCTGCTGCGCGAGCTGCAACGCGACCTGGGGCTGTCGGTGATCTTCGTCACGCACGACATCGGTGCCGCCGTCGAGGTGGCCGATCGCATCGCCGTGATGTATGCGGGCCGCATCGTCGAGGAAGGCACTGCGCGCGAGCTGATCCGCTCGCCGCGCCATCCGTACACGATTGCACTGCTCAAGAGCCGCGCGCATGGTGCGCTGGCACGCGGCACGCGGCTGGAAACCATCGGCGGCGCGCCGCCCGACCTGTCCGCGTTGCCCCCCGGCTGTGCCTTTGCCGAGCGCTGTGCGCTCGCGAGCGATGCCTGCCGCGCGGCGCAGCCGTCGGTGCTCGAGCTTGCACCCAGTCATCGCGTGCGCTGCATTCATACCGATGCGGCGGCGGCCATCGCGCCGGTGCTCGTCGCCTGACTGACCACCCCCACACGCCCCATCCATCGCCATGTCCCTGCACGACCCCGCCCACGCCTTCGTTCCGTACCCCGATGCGCCAGTGCCGCGCGCTGCGACCGGTCCGCTCGTCGACCTGAGCTTTGCAGCAAAAGACCTGTTCGATGTGGCCGGCTACCCCACGGGCGGCGGCAACCCCATCGTGCTGGCGATGTCGGGCATCAAGACCCGCACCGCGCCCACGGTGCAGAAACTGCTCGATGCCGGCGCACGCTTCGCCGGCAAGACCGTGACCGACGAACTTGCGTTCTCGATGAACGGCAACAACGCGCACTTCGGCGCACCGGTCAATGGCGGCGCGCCGCTGCGCATCACGGGCGGCTCGTCGTCGGGCTCGGCCTCGGCGGTGTCGTCGAATCTGTGCGACTTCGCGCTCGGTACCGACACCGGCGGCTCGGTGCGTGCGCCGGCCAACCACTGCGGCCTGTACGGCCTGCGTCCGACGCACGGCCGCGTGAGCCTCGAAGGGGCGCTCGACCTGGCGCCGAGCTTCGACACCTGTGGCTGGTTTGCGCGCGACGTCGGCACATTTGCACGCGTGGCCGATGTGCTGCTGGGTGCCGACGCGGCCACCTTGCCCGAGCGCGTGCGGCTGCTGCGGCCCGATGACGTCTGGGCGCTGGCCGTGCCCGCCGCGGCCGATGCGCTCCAGGGCGCGGCCGGCCGCGTGCAGGACCTGCTCGGCCCCGCGCAAGGCACCACGGTGGCGCTGGAATCCTTCGACGCGATGTACTGGCACTTTCGCTACCTGCAGTCGCGCGAGGCCTGGCTCACCGACGGACCGTTGATCGAGCGCTACGCGCCGCCGCTCGGACCGGGCGTGGCCGAGCGCTTTGCCTGGTCGCGCGAAGTGACCGATGCGCAGGTGACGACCGCGCGCATTTTCCGCACGGCCTTTCGCGCGCACCTGACCCACCTGCTCGGCACCGACGGCGTGCTGCTCCTGCCGACCATGCCAGACATCGCGCCGCTGCGCAGCGACAGCGAGGCTTCGATGGAGGACTACCGCAACCGCGCGATCCGCATGCTGTGCATTGCGGGCCTGGCGGGCTTTCCGCAGCTGTCGATTCCGCTGGCCACGCGCGAGGGTGCGCCGCTGGGCATTTCGCTGCTCGGGCCGGCCGGGTCGGACCGGTCGCTGGTTGCGCTGGCACAGCGCATCGCGGGCTGAAGCCGGGGCTTCAGAGCCGCACGCTGCCGCTCTGCCGAAGAAGGCAGATGTCGCAATCGACGCCGCCCCCCGCGCGTTCGATCACCACGAAGTCGCCCGCATCCACCGCCAGCAGCGCGTGATGCCAGGTGCCGGGCGCAAGCACCACGCCCTGGCGCCCGTCGGTGACGAAGGCCGCGAGTTGCTTCGCTGACGTGGGCGCCTCGCCCGCGCGGGCGACCACGATCACGAAGCGCCTGTCGCCCAGCGGCACGAAGGTCTGGCTGCCGAGCGCATGGCGCTCCATCTCCGATACCTCGTGCGGAAAGCGCCGCGCCTGCGCGCGGAACAGCGCCAGCATCGGCCGGCCGCCTTCGGCGTCGAGCCGCAGGTCGTCGAGCAGGTCGAAGCGCCGCGCATTGCCGCCGTTGATGGGCCGGCCTTCGACGGCGGGCGCCTCGATCACGATGCCATACGGCGTGAAGGCTTGGGAAGTCAACGGCTTCGCCACGAGTGCCACGGCGCCTGTTGGGAGGTCATTGTTCATGTCTCGATTGCAGCAGAAATGTGGCCCACGCGGGTCATGTGCCGGGTGTGACCGGCACGCTGCCGATTGAGCCGAACATGGCATTTGGCGAGGCGACCGGTATCCTCAAAAAGCGACTCCGGCTGATAGGGACTTTCCTACGATGCCCGGCGGCAGGCGCTTTGTCATGAGCGGTCGCAGGAGCGGCGGGGCGTTTGTCTCGGTGGAGAAGGGGCGAACCGCTCATGTGCGCATGCGGTGCAACTTCTACAGTGACTTGACGGCCAAACGCTCTGTGCTCAGACGGTAGAAAGCGGTGCCGGTTCGTCGACACACTGGAGAAGCGCATGAAATCGCAAAGTCTGCCACCAGGAGCTTTCTTCATGAACCTGCTGTGTGAAGAGGCAGGCATATCGTCAACGGAGTTCGCCATCGCTGGCGCGCTCTTGGTGTTTATCTATTTGCTGCTGCTATTGGCTGTGCGGCTCAGCAGCTGGGCGTAAAGCCGTCTTGCTTGCGCTCACGGACTGCAACGCTTCGATCCACTCATGCTTCAGAGACCATGCCCGCTGTCTTGATGGATTCCGATCTGCCTGAAGGCTGGAGCTGCTCGGTAGAGCTCGAGATTTCTCTTGATGGCGCCTACACCGCGCGGGCCGAACTGCGGCACGAAATCACGCGGTGCTGCGTGCTGTTGGTTACCCAGCAGCCGACCCGTGAAGCCGCGATCGAATGCATGAAGTCGCGTGCCTCTCGCTTCATAGAGGAATGGAATGCAAGATCGCCATAGCATGGTGTTACGCGACGCGGCATCCGAAGGCGGGCGCACGTACTGCTGAAGCGTGGGAATGGGGGCCTTCGAAAAGGCAGGTGGAGGCAACGGAGTGGCTGTTTGTCCCACGTCTGTCCCACCAAACAAAAAAGCCGTTGAAAATCAACGGCTTGCTGGTGCCTTCGACAGGAATCGAACCTGTATCTGAGTCTTAGGAGGACCCCGTTCTATCCATTGAACTACGAAGACGGATGGAGGCGCAGGAAACTGGAAGCCCGCTGCGCGCCGCGATTTTATAGGGTTCCCGATGACGGGATGCGCTGGCCCTGCCAGCGCGGGCTTACCCCGATACGAAATCTCAGAAAAGTTGACCGCGATCAAGCCGGCGTGAATCGGTGGCGCGCACCATCGTGCCCGTTGCATCTCTGCTCAGATCCAAGAACAAAAAAGAGCGAAACACTACACAGGAGACAGCCTGATGAAGAAGTTCGCTTCGCACGTTCTGGGTCGCACGACAGCCGCTGCCGCGGCGGTCCTGGCGCTGGCAACCGCCGCGCCTGCCCTCGCATGGGAACCCACCAAGCCGGTGGAGTTCGTGATTCCCGCCGGCACCGGCGGCGGCGCCGATCAGATGGGGCGGCTGCTGCAGGGCATCGTCATCAAGTACAAGCTGATGAAGGAGCCGTTGATCGTCGTCAACAAGTCGGGCGGCGCGGGCGCCGAGGGCTTCCTGGCGGTGAAGGAAGCCAAGGGCGATCCGCACAAGATCGTCATCTCGCTGTCGAACCTGTTCACCACGCCGATGGCCACCGGCGTGCCCTTCAACTGGAAGGACATGACGCCGGTCGCGATGCTGGCGCTCGACCAGTTCGTGCTCTGGACCAACGCGGCCGAGCCCTACAAGAACGCCGGCGAGTACGTCACGGCGGTGAAGGCCGCGGGGCCGAGCAAGTTCAAGATGGCCGGTACCGGCTCGAAGCAGGAAGACCAGATCATCACGGTCGCTCTCGAGAAGGCCACCGGCACCAAGTTCATCTACGTGCCGTTCAAGGGCGGCGGCGAGGTGGCGGTGCAGCTGGTGGGCGGCCATGTGAACTCGACGGTGAACAACCCGATCGAGGCGGTGGCGCAATGGCGCGCGGGCAAGCTGCGCGCGCTGTGCGTGTTCGACGACGAGCGCATGCCCTTCAAGGCCAAGGTCACCGACACGCAGTCGTGGAACGACATCCCCACCTGCAAGGAGGCGGGCGTGCCCACCAGGTACACGATGCTGCGCGGCATCTTCATGCCGCCCGGCGTCACGCCCGACCAGCTCGCCTTCTACAAGGACCTGCTGACCAAGGTGGCCGCCACGCCCGACTGGAAGGAATACATGGAGAAGGGCGCCTTCAACCCGACCTTCATGACCGGCGACGCCTTCGCAAAGTGGCTCACCGAGGCCGAGGCCACGCACCGCACGCTGATGTCCGAGGCGGGCTTCCTCGCGAGCGCCAAGTAGGCCGCACCGGCTGCGAGCGCTGCCGACCGAGGCCGGCTGACCGGCGGACCGCGGGCGTGCCGCATCCGTCGCTTTCTTCTCTCACACAATCACGATGGGGGCTCCATGGAGCACGACGAAACATCCGAGGGCGCGGCGCGTCCGGGCATCTCCACGCACCTGGTCGAAGCGGCGGTCGCATTGCTGCTGCTGGCGATCGGCCTGGTGGTGGTCTTCGAGGCGCGCAAGCTCGGCGCGGGCTGGACCAGCGACGGTCCCGGCGCGGGCTACTTTCCGTTCTTCATCGGCGTGATCATCACGATCTCCGGCGCCGGCATCCTCTACCAGTCGCTGCTCGGCAGGAACCGCAGCACCGTGGTCTTCGTCGACCCGGTGCAGCTCAAGCGCGTGCTGTCGGTGCTGGTGCCGGCCACGGTCTACGTGCTGGCGATCTCCGTTCTCGGCATCTACGTGGCGTCGGCGATGTATATCGCGCTGTTCATGGTGGTGCTCGGAAAGTACGCATGGACCAAGAGCGTGCTTGCCGCGCTGGCCGTCAACACGCTGTTCTTCTGCATGTTCGAGGTCTGGTTCAAGGTGCCGCTCTTCAAGGGCGCGCTCGATCCGCTTCGGTTCCTCGGCTACTGAACCCGTTCAAGGAGCACAAGCGAAATGGAAGAAATCGGCGCCCTGATGCAGGGCTTCTCGGTGATCCTCACGCCGATGAACATCGGCCTGATGTTCGTCGGCATCATCCTCGGCGTGTTGATCGGCGTGCTGCCCGGGCTCGGCGGCGCCAACGGCGTGGCGATCCTGCTGCCGCTCACCTTCACGATGTCGCCGACCTCGGCGATCATCATGCTGTCGTGCATCTACTGGGGTGCGCTATTCGGCGGTGCCATCACCTCGATCCTGTTCAACATACCGGGCGAGCCGTGGTCGGTGGCCACCACCTTCGACGGCTATCCGATGGCGCAGAGCGGGCAGGCCGGCGCCGCGCTGACGACGGCCTTCACCTCGTCGTTCGTGGGCGCCTTTCTCGCGGTGGTGATGATCACCTTCCTCGCGCCGCTGGTCGCGAAGTTCGCGCTCAAGTTCGGCTCGCCGGAGTTCTTCGCGGTGTACCTGCTGACCTTCTGCAGCTTCGTCGGCATGGGCAAGGGCTCGCCCTTCAAGATCCTCGCGTCGATGGCGCTGGGCTTCGCGCTCGCCAGCGTGGGCATGGACACCGTCACCGGCCAGCTGCGCCTGACCTTCGGCCAGCCCGAGCTGATGCGCGGCTTCGACTTTTTGATCGCGGTGATCGGCCTGTTCGGCATCGGCGAGATCCTGCTGTCGATGGAAGAGGGCCTGAAGTTCTCGGGCAAGAGCGCCAAGATCGATCCGAAGGTCGTGTGGCAGACGTGGAAGCAGTTGCCCAAATACTGGGTGACCTCCATCCGCAGCTCGCTCATCGGCATCTGGATGGGCATCACGCCTGGCGGCGCGACGCCGGCCTCGTTCATGAGCTACGGCCTCGCGAAGAAGATGTCGAAGAAGGGCGCCAGGTTCGGCACCGGCGAGATGGAAGGCGTGGTCGCGCCCGAGACCGCTGCACACGCGGCCGGCACCAGCGCGCTGCTGCCGATGCTGGCACTCGGCATTCCCGGTTCGCCGACCGCAGCGGTGCTGCTGGGCGGTCTGCTGATCTGGGGCCTGCAGCCGGGGCCGCTGCTGTTCGTGGAGCAGAAGGACTTCGTCTGGGGCCTGATCGCCAGCATGTACCTCGGCAACATCGTCGGCCTGATCGTGGTGCTGAGCACCGTGCCGCTGTTCGCGTCGATCCTGCGCATTCCGTTCTCGATCATCGCGCCGGTGATCATCGTGATCTGCGCCATCGGCGCCTACACCGTGCACAACGCGATGCTCGACATCTGGTTCATGCTCGGCTTCGGCGTGGTGGGCTACCTCTTCAAGAAGCTCGACTTTCCGCTGGCGCCGCTGGTGCTTGCACTGGTGCTCGGCGACAAGGCCGAGGACTCGTTCCGCCAGGCCATGCTGGTCTCGCAGGGCGACGTGATGGTGATGTTCTCGAACCCGCTGGTCGGCGGCATCACGACGCTGGCGCTGGTGCTGCTGTTCTGGCCGCTGATCTCGAAGGCGCTGACCGTGATCAGGAAGCCGAAGAAGCCCGACGAGTTTGCGGTCGAGCGGCCGGTGGACTGACCAGCAACTTGCCTGTGATCGCGCTGACCCGGGTTGTTCGGGGCGCGCTCATACCGATGGGGTACCTTGCGCAGCGAAATAAAGGAGGAGGCCGCAGGCCGGGGGGCATTCGCGCAGGGGAGTGCCCGGTGTCATTCGCACGCACCCGGACAACCGAGAGAGCTAAATCTTCCCGCGCTTGCGAAGCCGACTAAGGGTTTCCGCCGAGAGATTCAGATAAGAAGCCAGCTCCTTGCTCGGAATCCGGTCTTCCAGTTCAGGGTGCTTGCGCATGAACCGGTGCACACGCCCGGCGGCGTCCAGAAGATGCAGCGTGATCGTGTGCGCCATGATCTCGCTCATGCCGCGCATCACGAGGAACTCGAACAGTTCCTTCGTTTCCGCATGCCGGTTCAGGAACGCGATCCATTCCTTCAGCGGCAGGCTCGCGACCCGCGCCTTCGTCACGCACACGATGCCGTAGGGCGTGGGCGTGCCCAGCCGCAGCGCGGCGTAGCTTGTCTCCATGTCGTTCTCGTCGGCGAAGCGCAGGATCATTTCCTTGCCCTCCGGGTTGCTCACCACCCGCTTGAGGATGCCGTCGAGGATGAAGTACTGCTCCATCTCGCGCACCCCCTGGTGCAGCAGGAACTCGCCCTTGTTGCCGTCCACGATGACCAGGTGGGCTTCCAGTTCGGCGCGGTCGGCTTCGCTCAGGTCCTTGAGCAGGATGTTCTGCCGGAGCTGGGCGCGAATGATGTTCTTCTCCGGATGGTTTTCCAACAACGTCATGGTCACCGTCTTGCTCGATTTCGCTGCCGGCGCCGGTCATCGGGGCCGTCGCCGTTTTCGGGAAAGTTGACCGAGGTCAACGGCCGAAAGCTTGGGCCCGAATCATAGTCGCGGCTCGGGCCTTGGCCATTCACCCATGCAGAAGGAGAGACATGTCTTCAGTCAGAACAGAGAAAGAGGCAGCCACCACGCTGGAAGATGCCCTCAAGCCCACGAAAAGCCGCGATGCTGACGGCGAAGCGGTGGTCCGCGCCTTCAAGGGTGGCGCGACCGAAGACAGCGCGCCGGCGGCCGAGACCATCGACGGCTTCCACCTGGTCATCGATGCGCTCAAGCTCAACGACATCGACACCATCTTCGGCCTGCCCGGCATCCCGATCACGGACCTCACGCGCATGGCACAGGCCGAAGGCCTGCGCGTCATCTCCTTCCGCCACGAGCAGCACGCCGGCAATGCCGCCGCCGCCGCCGGCTTCCTCACGCAGAAGCCCGGCATCTGCCTGACCGTGTCGGCCCCCGGCTTCCTCAACGGCCTGACCGCGCTGGCCAACGCCACCACCAACTGCTTCCCGATGATCCTCATCAGCGGCTCCAGCGAGCGCGAGATCGTCGACCTGCAGCAGGGCGACTACGAGGAGATGGACCAGCTGGCCATCGCCAAGCCGCTGTGCAAGGCGGCCTTCCGCGTGCTGCATGCCGAGGACATCGGCGTGGGCATTGCGCGCGCCATCCGCGCGGCGCTGTCGGGCCGCCCTGGCGGCGTGTACCTCGACCTGCCGGCCAAGCTGTTCGCGCAGACGATGGACGCCGCAGCCGGCAAGAAGTCGCTGATCAAGGTGGTCGACCCCGCACCGCGCCAGATCCCCGCGCCCGACGCCGTGAAGCGCGCGCTCGACCTGCTCAAGGGCGCCAAGCGGCCGCTGATCCTGCTCGGCAAGGGCGCCGCCTACGCGCAGGCCGATGCCGACATCCGTGCGCTGGTCGAGAAGACGGGTATTCCCTATCTGCCGATGTCGATGGCCAAGGGCCTGCTGCCCGACACCCACGTGCAGTCGGCCGCGGCAGCGCGCTCCTACGTGCTGCAGGAAGCCGACGTGGTGCTGCTGGTCGGCGCGCGCCTCAACTGGCTGCTCTCGCACGGCAAGGGCAAGACCTGGGCGCAGGACAAGGGCGCCAAGAAGTTCATCCAGATCGACATCGCGCCGACCGAGATCGACAGCAACGTCGCCATCGAGGCGCCGGTGATCGGCGACATCGGCTCCTGCGTGGCCGCGCTGCTGGCCGGCATCGATGCCAAGTGGGCCAAGCCCCCGGTCGAGTGGACCGGCGCCATCGCCGAGCGCAAGGACAAGAACCTCTCGAAGATGGCCGCGACGCTGGCTGCGCGGCCCTCGCCGATGAACTTCCAGAGCGCGCTCAGCGTGATCCGCGACCAGGTGAAGGCGCGGCCCGATGCCATCGTGGTCAACGAGGGCGCCAACACGCTGGACTTCGCGCGCAGCATCGTCGACATGTACGAGCCGCGCAAGCGCCTCGACGTGGGCACCTGGGGGATCATGGGCATCGGCATGGGCTTCTCCGTGGCCGCGGCGGTGGTCACCGGCAAGCCGGTGATCGCCATCGAGGGCGACAGCGCCTTCGGCTTCAGCGGCATGGAGGTGGAAACCATCTGCCGCTACAACCTGCCGGTGTGCGTCGTCGTCTTCAACAACAACGGCGTCTACCGCGGCACCGACGTGAACCCCAGCGGCACGCCCGACGTGGCGCCCACCGTGTTCGTGAAGAACGCGCGCTACGACAAGCTGATGGAAGCCTTTGGCGGCGTGGGCGTGCACGCCACCACCGCCGACGAGCTGCAGAAGGCCCTGGCCGAGGCCGTCGCCTCCGGCCGGCCGACCCTGATCAACGCCGTCATCGACGAAACCGCGGGCACGGAAAGCGGGCGCATCACGAGCCTGAACCCCAGCACGGCGAAGAAGAAGTAACTCAATTCCATCCAAGGAGATACCCCAAATGAGCAGCATCAAACCCCTCAACGGCATCAAGATCATCGACTTCACGCACGTGCAGGCCGGTCCTGCCTGCACGCAGATGCTGGCCTGGTTCGGCGCCGACGTGATCAAGGTCGAGCGCCCGGGCGCCGGCGACGTCACCCGCAGCCAGCTGCGCGACATTCCGAACGTCGACGCGCTGTACTTCACCATGCTCAACAGCAACAAGCGCTCGATCACGCTGGACACGAAGAAGCCCGAGGGCAAGATCGTGCTGGAAAAGCTGATCCGCGAATCCGACGTGCTGGTGGAAAACTTCGGTCCCGGGGCGCTGGACCGCATGGGCTTCACCTGGGAACGCCTCCAGGAGCTGAACCCGAAGATGATCGTCGCCTCGGTCAAGGGCTTCAGCGAAGGCCACCACTACGAGGACCTGAAGGTGTACGAGAACGTGGCGCAGTGCGCCGGCGGCTCCGCTTCCACCACCGGCTGGTGGAAAGGCGAGAACTCCGCCCCGACGATCTCGGCCGCCGCGCTGGGCGACTCCAACACCGGCATGCATCTGGCCATCGGCATCCTGACGGCCATCATCGGCCGCCAGCAGACCGGCAAGGGCCAGAAGGTGGCCTGCTCGATGCAGGATGCCGTGCTCAACCTGTGCCGCGTGAAGATGCGCGACCAGCAGCGCCTGGACAGCGTGGGCTACCTCGAGGAATACCCGCAGTACCCGCACGAGATGGGCGCATTCGCCGACAAGGTCGTGCCGCGCGGCGGCAATGCCGGCGGCGGCGGCCAGCCCGGCTGGATCCTGAAGTGCAAGGGCTGGCAGACCGACCCCAACGCCTACATCTACTTCACGGTGCAGGGTCACGCCTGGGAGCCGATCTGCGAGGCGCTGGGCAAGCCCGAATGGAAGACCGACCCCGACTACATGACGGCCAAGGCCCGCCAGCCGCACATCGAGCAGATCTTCGCCACCATCGAGGACTTCATCAAGGACAAGACCAAGTTCGAGGCCGTGGACATCTTCCGCAAGTACGACATTCCCTGCGCCCCGGTGCTGTCGATGAAGGAACTGCTGCATGACGAGTCGCTGCGCAAGAGCGGCTCGATCGTCGAAGTTCCGCACAAGGAGCGCGGCAGCTACTGGACCATCGGCAGCCCGATCAAGTTCTCGGACCTCAAGCCCGAAGTCACCGCCTCGCCCTTGCTGGGCGAGCACACCGACCAGGTGCTGGCGGAGCTGGGCTACACCCAGCAGCAGATCGACAACCTGAAGGAATCAAAAGCCGTGTAGTTGGCTCACCCCCAGGCTTGCCCACTTCGTGTGGCAGCGCCCACCCCCTTCGAGGGGGCGACACCTGCGGCCCGGCGGAGCCGGTTCCGCGGTGTCTCTGGAAGGGAGGCGGCATCGCAGAGGTCTGGGGTCTGATCGAAATGAAGCGCCAGGGGTAAACATGCAAGCGAACATCGATTTCAAGCAGCTCGTCGAAGGCGCTGGCGATGCCATCATGGTGTGCGACGCACAGGGCGCGATCACGCTGTGGAACCGTGCTGCCGAGCGCATCTTCGGGTTTACCGAGGCCGAGGCGCTCGGCCAGTCGCTCGACCTGATCATTCCCCAGCGGCAGCGCCAGCGGCACTGGGACGGCTACCACAAGACGATGGACACCGGCATCACCAAGTACGGCGCCGACCTGCTGCGCGTGCCGGCGCTGCACAAGGACGGGCACACGCTGTCGATCGCCTTCACGGTGTCGATGCTGTTCTCCGCCGATCACGAGGTCACGGGGATCGTCGCCATCGTGCGGGATGAATCCGTCCGCTTTGCGGAGGAGCGCAAATTGCGCGCCCGTCTGGTAGAAGTCGAAGCCGCGATGGTCAAAGAAGGAGACAGTCAATGAGCAAGGCACTCGAAGGCGTTCGGATCCTCGACTTCACCCACGTGCAGTCGGGCCCCACCTGCACCCAGCTGCTGGCGTGGTTCGGCGCCGACGTGATCAAGGTCGAGCGGGCAGGCGAAGGCGATGCCACGCGCGGCCAGCTGCGCGACATTCCCGGCGCGGACAGCTTGTACTTCACGATGCTGAACCACAACAAGCGCTCGATCACGCTGGACACCAAGAACCCCAAGGGCAAGGAGGTTCTCGACAGCCTGATCAAGACCTGCGACGTGCTGGTCGAGAACTTCGCGCCCGGCGCGCTCGACCGCATGGGCATCACCTGGGCCCACATCCAGAAGATCAACCCGCGCATGATCGTCGCTTCGGTCAAGGGCTTCGGGCCCGGCAAGTACGAGCACTGCAAGGTCTATGAGAACGTGGCCCAGTGCGCCGGCGGCGCAGCCTCGACCACCGGCTTCGAAGACGGCCCGCCGCTGGTGACCGGCGCGCAGATCGGCGACAGCGGCACCGGCCTGCACCTCGCGCTCGGCATCCTTGCCGCACTGTTCCAGCGCAACTCTTCCGGCCGCGGCCAGCAGGTGCTCGCACCGATGCAGGACGCCGTGCTCAACCTGTGCCGCGTGAAGATGCGCGACCAGCAGCGGCTGGAGCGCACCGGCACCATGCACGAATATCCGCAGTACCCCGACGGCAAGTTCGGCGACGCCGTGCCGCGCGCGGGCAATGCCTCGGGCGGCGGCCAGCCGGGCTCGATCCTCAAGTGCAAGGGCTGGGAGACCGACCCCAACGCATACATCTACTTCATCACGCAGGCGGCCGTGTGGCCTGCGGTGTGCAAGGTGATCGGCGAGGAGGGCTGGATCACCGACGAGGCCTACGCCACGCCGGCCGCGCGCCTGCTGCACCTGAAGCCGATCTTCGCGCGCATCGAGAAGTGGACCATGACCAAGGACAAGTTCGAGGCCATGGAGATCCTCAACGAGTACGACATTCCCTGCGGGCCGATCCTCTCGATGAAGGAAATCGCCGAGGACGAGTCCCTGCGCGAGACCGGCACCATCGTCGAGGTCGACCACCCGGTGCGCGGCAAGTACCTGACGGTGGGCAACCCCATCAAGATGTCCGACAGCCCGACGGTGGTGACGCGCTCGCCGCTGCTCGGCGAACACACCGAAGAAGTGCTGCGGCAGCTCGGCTACGGCGCGGACGACCTGGCGACCCTGCGGGCCGAACGCGTGATCTGAGGCGCGGCGCAGGCCCGCCAACCTGATTTGCGAGAGCGCCGCCTGCGGGGGCGCGGAAGGCCCGTGGGCGCGTGTATTCCTGGCCTCAATCTATAACTCTTGATGAATGATTTCTATAAATTAGTTTAATTTTTATTTATTCATCACCGGTCCTACATTTGAATCCGCCGAGTCCGGCATCAATTCAAGGAGAAGGTCATGGAAAAGCATTTGCCCGTTCAAGACTGGCGCGACGAAATCGAGCGCAATGCCTATAACGCAGCATTTTTCGAATTGGGACTGCGCTGGCATTGGGACGGCGAAACCTACGACCGCCTGATGAACCTGAGCCAGAACGCCAGCGAGCGGATCGGCCATTACCTGAAGACCCATCAGCCGCACCTCCTGAGGGCGTACGACGCCGAATTCCTGGCGGTGGCCATCGAGCAGAAGAAGGAAATCCACAGAAAGCGGGAAATGGCTTCGTCGAGTTATTTCAATTGGGCTGAAAGCCACGGCGTCGAGCTTGGTGCCTGAAATAAATCAATTCAATCCAGCAGTCGATCCCGGCCATGAACATCCACGAATACCAGGGTAAAGACGTCCTGCGCCACTACGGCGTGGCAACGCCCCGCGGATTCGTCTGCCGCTCGCCCGACGAGGCGGCGGATGCGGCTACCCGGCTCGGTGGCCGGGCCTGGGTGGTCAAGGCGCAGATTCATGCGGGCGGCCGGGGCAAGGGCGGCGGCGTGAAGCCCGCATGGTCCGTCGCCGAAGTGCGGCGGCATGCGGACCAGATGCTCGGCATGACGCTGAAGACCCACCAGACCGGGCCCGAAGGCCGCGTGGTGAAGCAGCTGCTGGTCGAGGAGAGCGTCGAGATCGACAAGGAGCTGTACCTCGGCTTCGTGGTCGACCGCAATTCGCAGCGCGTGGCATTGATGGCCTCGAGCGAAGGCGGCATGGACATCGAGGAGGTGGCCGCGCGCACGCCCGGGAAGATCCACAAGCTCTTCATCGATCCGGACGCCGGCCTGCGCATTGCCGAGGCCGACGGCATCGCGCGCCGCATCGGCATCGACGAGCGTTCGGTGGTGCAGGCGCGCGTGTTCATGCAGAACCTCTACCAGGCCTTCGATGCCAGCGACGCGTCGCTGGCCGAGATCAACCCGCTGGTGCTGACCCGCGACGGCCGCGTGATGGCGCTCGACGCGAAGTTCGACTTCGACGCCAACGCCCTGTTCCGCCAGCCCGGGATCGCCGCGATGCGCGACTTCGACGAGGAAGACCCGGTGGAGGTCGAAGCCTCGAAGTTCGACCTCTCGTACATCGCGCTCGACGGCGACATCGGCTGCCTCGTCAATGGCGCCGGCCTCGCGATGGCGACGATGGACGCGATCAAGCTCTACGGCGGAATGCCCGCCAATTTTCTCGACGTGGGCGGTGGTGCGACAGCCGAAAAGGTGACCGAAGCCTTCAAGCTGATGTTGCGCAACCCGAAGCTCAAGGCCGTGCTGGTCAACATCTTCGGCGGCATCATGAAATGCGATGTCATTGCGCACGGCGTGGTTGCCGCAGCGCGCGAAACCGGGCTCACCGTGCCGCTGATCGTGCGCATGAAGGGCACCAACGAGGACCTGGGCCGGACCATCCTCGCGCAATCGGGCCTGTCGATCATCAACACCGACGACATGGCCGAGGCGGCGCAGCGGGCCATCGGGGCTGCTCGGAACTGGGAGCGCTAGGAAATGAGCTCCTGTCTCTTGATGCGATGCATTTCGGGGTGCGATCACGCCGACGGGGTGCCTTGCTCCGCGAATGTCCCCCGCCCTTCGGGCTCCTCCTTTATTTCGCTGCGCAAGGCACCCCATCGACGTGATCGTTGTTCAGGGCAGTCGTTGATCGGCGAGCACCGGCAGCATGTCCTCGTGCGCAGGGCGTCGGGTGACTCACGCAGCGAAATAAAGGAGGAGGCCGCAGGCCGGGGGACATTCGCGGAGGGAGTTACCCGATGGCCTGCGCACGCACCCCGAAACAGGAACGCAGGCAAACGCACGATGGAACCCCTGAAATGTCCATCCTAATCAACAAGCACACCCGCGTGATCACGCAGGGCATCACCGGCAAGACCGGCAGCTTCCACACGGCCCAGTGCCTCGAATACGGCAACGGCCGGCACTGCTTCGTCGCGGGCGTGAACCCGCTGAAGGCAGGCGATGCGCTGGCCGGCATTCCGATCTTCGGCACCGTGAAAGAGGCCAAGGCCCGCACCGGCGCCACCGTCTCCGTGATCTACGTGCCACCACCTTTCGCCGCAGCGGCCATCGACGAAGCGGTCGATGCCGAGCTCGACCTCGTCATCTGCATCACCGAAGGCATTCCGGTGCGCGACATGATCCGCACGCGCCATCGCATGCAGGGCCGCAAGACGCTGCTGCTCGGCCCCAACTGTCCCGGCCTCATCACGCCGGGCGAAATCAAGATCGGCATCATGCCGGGCCACATTCACCAGCGTGGCCGCATCGGCGTGGTCTCGCGCTCGGGCACGCTCACCTACGAGGCCGCGAGCCAGCTCGCGAGCTTCGGCATCGGGCAGTCGACCGTGGTCGGCATCGGCGGCGATCCGGTCGGCGGGCTGCGGCACATCGACGTGCTGCGGATGTTCAACGACGACCCGCGCACCGACGCCGTGATCATGGTCGGCGAAATCGGCGGCGATGCCGAGGAGCAATGCGCGTACTGGATCCGCGACCACATGCGCAAGCCCGTCGTCGGCTTCATCGCGGGCGCCAGTGCGCCGCCCGGCAAGCGCATGGGCCATGCGGGCGCCATCGTTTCCGGCGGCCGCGGCACCGCCGAGGAAAAGCTCGCGGTGATGAAGGAATGCGGCATCCACGTCACGCGCAATCCGGCGGAGATGGGAAAGCTGCTCGCCTCGCTCGTGATCCCCGACTACCTGCCGTTCGACTGACTGACTGACGGCCGACCCGAATCCTCCATCCAGAAAGCAGACGACAACATGCAGCAAGAACAGACGAAATGGGCCCGCTTCGAACACGCCGGCGGCATCGGCTTCGGCACGCTCGAAGGCGATGCGGTGCACGAGCGCCGGGGCGACATGTTCGGCAGTTCCGAGCCCACGGGCCGCGTGTTTGCGCTGGCGGGGCTCCAGCTGCTCACGCCCACCGAGCCGACCAAGGTGATCGCGCTGTGGAACAACTTCCATGCGCTCGGCGCCAAGCTGGGCCTGCCGGTGCCGGCGGAGCCGCTGTACCTGCTGAAGACGCCCAACTCCTACCTCGCGCCCGGCGCACCGATCCGCAAGCCGCTGTGCGACGGCAAGGTGGTGTTCGAGGGCGAGCTCGGCATCGTGATCGGCAAGACCGCCGCCGCCGTCTCCGAAGCCGATGCGCTCGACCATGTGTTCGGCTACACCTGCGCCAACGACGTGACCGTGGCCGACATCCTGAACCGCGACGCCTCGTTCGCGCAGTGGGTGCGCGCCAAGGGCTTCGACACCTTCTGCCCGATGGGCCCGGTTGTGGCCACCGGCCTCGATGCAGCAACGCTCACCGTGACCACGCTGCTCAACGGCGAGGTGCGCCAGAACTATCCGATCAGCGACATGCGCTTCTCGGTGCAGCAACTCGTGAGCCTGATCTCGCAGGACATGACGCTGCACCGCGGCGACGTGATCCTCTGTGGCACATCGGTCGGCGTCGGCTCGATGAAGCCTGGCAGCCTCGTCGAGATCGAGATCGGCGGCATCGGAAAACTCAGCAACCGCTTCGGCTGACAACGCGCATGCCGAAGCGGCCGCGCAAGGAAATCAACTCTTGGGGATCGACATGAAGATTGCAATCATCGGCGCGGGCGCCATCGGCGGACTGGTCGGCGCGAAGCTCGCGCTGGCCGGCGAGGACGTGACGTTCATCGTGCGCGGCGCCAACCTCGAAGCCATCGGCAGGAACGGCATCAAGCTGGTCTCGGCCGAGGGCGAAGAACAGGTGGCGCGCAACGTCAAGGCCACCGACCGCTACGACGAGGCGGGTCCGCAGGACATCGTCGTGCTCGCCATGAAGGCCCACCAGGTCGAGGCGGTGGCGAACGACGTGCCCAAGCTGTTCGGGCCCGACACGGTGGTCGTGACGATGCAGAACGGCATCCCGTACTGGTACTTCCACCAGCACGGCGGCGCGCTCGCAGGCACGCCGGTGCGCAGCGTCGATCCCTCGGGGCTCGTCGCCACGAAGATCCCCGCGCAGCGCGTGATCGGCTGCGTGGTCTACCCGGCCTCGGAGCTGATCGCGCCCGGCGTGGTCAAGCACATCGAAGGCGACCGCTTCCCGGTCGGCGAGCTCGACGGCTCGGCGAGCGAACGCGTGAACCGCGTTGCCGCCTGCTTCACCGGCGCCGGCTTCAAGGCGCCCGTGCTCGACAACATCCGTGCCGAGATCTGGCTCAAGCTCTGGGGCAACCTGACCTTCAACCCGATCAGCAGCCTCTCGCACTCGACGCTGGTCGACATCTGCCAGTACCCGCCCTCGCGCGATCTCGCCGCTGCGATGATGCGTGAGGCGCAGGCCGTCGCGCACAAGCTCGGCATCGAGTTTCGCGTGACGCTCGAAAAGCGCATCGCGGGCGCAGAGAAGGTCGGCAAGCACAAGACCTCGATGCTGCAGGACGTGGAAGCAGGGCGTGCACCCGAGATCGACGCGCTGGTGGGTGCCGTGGTCGAGCTGGCCCGGCTCACCGAGACCCCGACGCCGCACATCGACACCGTTTACAGCCTGGTCAAGCTGCTCGCGCGGACCATGGAAGACCAGCGCGGCCGCGTCAAGCTCCATGAAATGACGACAGCATGAGACGCACACGCAGCGCAAAGATCGTCGCCACGCTCGGCCCGGCCACCACCGGCGAGCCGGCCATCCGTGCGCTGTTCGAGCGTGGCGTGGACGTGTTCCGGCTCAACTTCAGCCACGGCACGCAGCACGACCACGCGCGGCGTCTCGAAACCATCCGCCGCCTCGAGAAGGAATTCGGCCGGCCCATCGGCATCCTGCTGGACCTGCAGGGGCCGAAGCTGCGGCTGGGCACCTTCGAAGGCGGCCGCGCGCAGCTCGAGGCGGGCGCGCGCTTCCGGCTCGACATGGACAGCAAGACCAGCGGCAGCGCACGCCGCGCGCCGCTGCCGCATCCGGAAATCTTCGCCGCGCTGCAGGAAGGCACCGAGCTGCTGCTCGACGACGGCAAGCTGCGGCTGCGCGTGGACAGTCGCGGCGCCGACTTTGCCGAGACCACGGTGCTGGTCGGCGGGCCGATCTCGGACCGCAAGGGTGTCAACGTGCCCAGCGTGCTGCTGCCGATCTCGCCGCTGACGCCGAAGGACCGCGACGACCTGGCCTTCGGCCTGTCGATCGGTGTCGACTGGGTTGCGCTCTCGTTCGTGCAGCGTCCCGAGGACATCGAGGAGGCGCGCGCCATCATTGGCACGCGCGCCTGGATCATGGCCAAGCTCGAGAAGCCCGCGGCCATCGAGCATCTCGACGCCATCGTCGCGCTGTGCGACGGCATCATGGTGGCGCGCGGCGATCTCGGCGTGGAGCTGCCGCCCGAGCAGGTGCCCGAGCTGCAGCGCCTGATCGTGCGCGCCTGCCGCAAGGGCGGCAAGCCGGTGGTGGTGGCGACGCAGATGCTCGAATCGATGATCGCCTCGCCGGTGCCCACGCGCGCCGAGGTGTCCGACGTCGCGACGGCCATCTACGACGGCGTCGATGCGGTGATGCTCTCGGCCGAATCGGCCTCGGGCAGGTACCCGCTCGAAGCGGTCGCGATGATGGACCGCATCATCGCGCGCGTCGAGGCCGATCCCTCGTACCGTGCGGGCATCGACGCCACGCATGACGCGGCGCTGTCGACCACGGCCGACGCGGTCTGCGCCTCGCTGCGCCAGGTGGCCGCGCTGCTCGCGCCGGCCGCCACCGTGACGTATACCTCCTCGGGCTTCACAAGCCTGCGCGCTGCGCGCGAGCGTCCGGCGGTGCCCATCCTGAGCCTCACGCCCGACACCGCCGCAGCACGCCGCATGGCGATGGTCTGGGGCGTGCATGCGGTGCTCGTCGAGGACGTGCACGATGTGGCCGAGATGATCGAGTGCGCCTGCCGCACGGCGCGCGCCGAGGGTTTTGCGAAGGCGGGCGACGACGTGGTGGTGGTGGCGGGCCTGCCCTTCGGTCAATCGGGCACGACGAACCTGCTGCACGTCGCGCGGATACCCGGCTGAGCGCGCGCCATCGGCGCAGGCGCGCTGTACGATGCCGCTCGACCGCAGCCACCTGTTCTCACCCGATGAAGCATGCGACCCTGCGCCAGTTGAAGGTCTTCGAAGCCGTGGCGCGGCTGCTGAGTTTTTCGCGGGCGGCCGAGGAGCTCCACCTCACGCAGCCCGCCGTCTCCACGCAGGTGCGCAAGCTCGAGGAACACGCCGGCAACGTGCTGTTCGAGCAGTTCGGCAAGAAGATCTACCTCACGCCCGCCGGCACCGAGCTGCTGCAGATCAGCCGCGCCATCATCCAGCAGTTCGAGGCGGCCGAGAACGCGATGATGCAGTTCAAGGGCGTCTCCGGCGGCAAGCTCAACGTGGGCGTGATCAGCGCGGGCGACTACTTCTTTCCGCGCCTGCTGGTCGAGTTCGCGAGCCGGCACCAGGGCGTGACGCTGAACTTCACGGTCCACAACCGCGCGCAGCTGCTGACGCACATCGCCGAGAACCTCACCGACCTTGCGATCATGGTGCGTCCGCCGACCGATCTCGACACCGTCAACCAGCCGTTCGCTCCGCACCCCTACGTGATCGTCGCGGCGCCGGGCCATCCGCTGGTGGGCGTGAAGAAGATCCCGCTCCAGCGGCTGATGCGCGAGCCCTTCGTGGTGCGCGAGAAAGCCTCCGACACCTGGCATTCGATGGAAGACGGCTTCGGCGGCGATCTCAGCGGCATCAACATCGCGATGGAAATCCGCAGCACCGAGACCATCAAGCAGGCCGTGATCGCAGGCATGGGCGTGAGCTTCGTGTCGGCGCACACGGTGAGCCAGGAGCTGCGCGCCGGCAGCCTTTGCGTGCTCGATGTCGAGGGCTTTCCGCTGATGCTCAACTGGTACGTGGTGCACCGTCGCAGCAAGCGCCTGCCGCCGGTGGCGCAGGCCTTCAAGGACTTCCTGCTGAGTGACGGACCGTCGCTGATCGCGCAGATCGTTCCATTCGAAAGCCCCAAAGGCAAAGAGCGCGGCGAGTAACTCGCGCGCGCTCTTCGGGGAGGATCGGTTCGGTGTGGAAGCTCAACGCCGTGCAGCCGGCGAACGCTGCATCAGCGCGGCACGCGCGGCCTTGTAGAAGATCACGATGGGCATGGCGGCGATCAGGTCGCGCAGCGCATCGTTGGCGGTGGACGAAGAGGCGGGAGTGCGCAGGGCGCTGGAATTCAGGGTGGTGTGGCTCATTGAGGGCTCCAAAGGATTGAAACTGAAAGACCGAAGGGATTACCCTGAATTTTAGGGTTTACCCTAGACGAGAGCAAACGCCATTTTCGCGTTTCTTGACCTGGGTCAATTTTTTCGACGACAGGCGGGTTCTTGCACAAGCGTGCAGCGTGGCCATACGAGCGCTTCGCAAAGCGGGCCTGCATCAGCGCAACGCGCATCGCGAAAGTCATTGCACGAACCGTCGAAGTTCCGCGAAGACCTTTGCGATCCAGCTGGGCAATTTTTCTTCCATTCACACCATGCCGCGGCATCGCGAGATGCATGTCGGATGCAGCGCAATGCGCGCGTGCGAAGAGGCCTCCTGCTAGGGATATCACGGGGGTCTTGCGAGTCCGCGATTCGTGTGAACTTGACTGAGGTCAAGAGTTTTTGAGTCGCTCCGACCGACAGTCATTCACGCGCAAAACCAGGTGATCTTCATGCGGTGTATCGATGTCAAGGAAGCCTCGTTGCCTGTCGATGCGTACCGATCGCGTGGCGTGTGTGGCGCATGGCGCAGCACCCCGTTTTATTTCCGCTGTTTGCACCGATCGCTCGATTGATTTATCTGCATTCGAAGTCTGTCGGACCTCACCGAAAAACCAAGGACAACACCATGAATCGGCCCACCTCAACGATCGCAGGTTCCACCCCCGCGATGTTCCCTCCATCCGAAACCCATGGCGCCACCGCGAGCCGATCCGAGGCATACCGATGGGGCCAGCTGCTGATCGGCATCGTCTGCATGGCGATGATCGCCAACCTGCAATACGGCTGGACGCTCTTCGTCAATCCGATCGCCGAGAAGCACGGCTGGAGCCGCGCCGCGATCCAGGTGGCGTTCACCATCTTCGTGCTCACCGAGACATGGCTGGTGCCGATCGAAGGCTACCTCGTCGACCGCTTCGGACCGCGTCCCGTGGTGCTGGTGGGCGGCTTGCTGTGCGGCCTCGGCTGGGTGCTCAACTCGGAGGCCGATTCGCTCACGTTGCTCTACATCGCGGCGGCCGTCGGCGGCATCGGCGCGGGCGCGGTCTACGGCACCTGTGTGGGCAATGCGCTCAAGTGGTTCCCCGATCGCCGGGGGCTTGCCGCGGGCATGACCGCCGCGGGCTTCGGCGCGGGCTCGGCGCTCACGATCATCCCGATCTCCGCGATGATCAAGTCGAGCGGCTACGAAGCGGCCTTCCTGTATTTTGGGATCGGGCAGGGACTCATCGTGTTCCTGCTCGCATGGATGCTGACCCGTGCGCCCCACCATGCCAAGGCGTCGAACAGCCGCAACGTGCAGCAGGCAGGCCGCGACTACGCACCTGCCGAGGTGCTGCGCTCGCCCGTGTTCTGGGTGATGTACGCGATGTTCGTGATGGTGGCCGCCGGCGGCCTGATGGCCACGGCGCAGCTCGCGCCGATCGCCAAGGACTTCAAGATCATCGACGTGCCGGTCAACATCATGGGCCTGGTGCTGCCCGCGCTGACCTTCGCGCTCGCCATCGATCGCGTGCTCAACGGCCTCACGCGGCCCTTCTTCGGCTGGGTGTCCGACAAGATCGGCCGCGAGCAGACGATGTTCATCGCCTTCGCGATGGAGTCGGTCGGCATCCTGCTGCTCTACCACTACGGCCAGAACCCGATCCTCTTCGTCGTCCTGACCGGCATCGTGTTCTTCGCCTGGGGCGAGATCTACAGCCTGTTCCCCTCGACCTGCGCCGATACCTTCGGCTCGAGGTATGCGGCATCGAACGCCGGCATGCTCTACACCGCGAAAGGCACCGCCTCGCTGCTGGTGCCGCTGTCGAGCGTGCTCGCCGCCGCCACCGGCAGCTGGCAGGCCGTCTTCATCGCCGCCAGCGCGGTCAATGCGCTGGCTGCGCTGATGGCGTGGTTCGTGTTGCGGCCGATGCGCCGCAGGCACATCGAGGCGAGCCGCGCCACCACCATCGAGTAAGCCGTCGGCTCTTCCGATACACGCGGCCCTGCCATGAAGATGGCAGGGCTTTTTGCCGCTGGGCCGCAGGGTTTGTGCGCATTGGCACCGCGCTTGTTTCCGCGGAAATTGACTTGCGTCAAGGCCCCTGTCGCTCGATTCATCGACATTGATCCTCAAGCGGATGAGCGCGGGATTCACGTCGGATTTCATGACGGCGGCCCGCGACGAAACCACGATGAAAACAGCTCCGCCGGCAGCAAGACAACGGCGGCGCAGGCGGCAACGGACCAGACCGGACGGGATCATGAAACTACAACAGGTGCAGCAGGGACACGAGGTACCGCATCCGGCCTCAGCTCCCATCGACAAGGACAGGGAGCTCGCCGCCGTGCAGCGCAGCCTGCTGCAGCATGCGGACGAACCCGGCGCGCTGCTGCCGATCCTGCACGACGTGCAGGACGCGCTGGGCTACATCCCCGCGCACACCGTGCCGGCGATTGCCGACGCACTGAACCTCTCGCGTGCGGAGGTCCATGGCGTCGTCACCTACTACCACCACTTCCGTGCCGAGCCCGCTGGCCGCCACGTGATCCAGATCTGCCGCGCCGAGGCCTGCCAGTCGATGGGTGCCGATGCGCTGCTCGCCCACGCGGAGTTGCGTCTCGGATGCAGCGCGCACGGCACCTCGAAGGACGGCGCGTTCACGCTGGAGCCCGCGTTCTGCCTCGGCCTGTGCGCCTCGTCGCCCGCGATGACGTTCGACGACCAGCCGCATGCACGCATGACACCCAGGGCATTCGACGCGCTGATCGCGCAGGACAACAACCCATGAGCACCATCACCGTCTACGTCCCGCGCGACTCGGCTGCGCTCGCAGCCGGCGCCGACCGCGTGGCCCAGCGCATCGCGAAGGAAGCCACGGCGCGCGGCATCATGCTCGAGCTTGTGCGCAACGGTTCGCGCGGCATGTTCTGGCTCGAACCGCTGGTCGAGGTGAACACACCGACCGGCCGCATCGCCTATGGGCCCGTGACGCACGACGACGTGGCCGGCCTGTTCGACGCCGGCTTTCTCACGGGCGGCAAGCACCCGCTCGCGCTCGGCCCGACCGAAGACATTCCCTATCTCAAGAAGCAGGAACGCCTGACCTTCGCGCGCATGGGCATCACCGACCCGGTGTCGCTGACCGACTACCAGGCCTACGAAGGCTTCGCCGGCCTGCGCCGTGCGCTGGCGCTCGCGCCCGAGGAGATCGTGCAGCAGGTGCTCGACTCGGGCCTGCGCGGGCGCGGCGGTGCGGCCTTTCCGGCCGGCATCAAGTGGAAGACGGTGCTGGGCACGGCCGCCGCGCAGAAGTACATCGTCTGCAATGCGGACGAAGGCGACTCGGGCACGTACTCCGACCGCATGACGATGGAGGGTGACCCCTTCATGCTGATCGAGGGCATGACCATCGCGGGCCTTGCCACGGGCGCGACGCAGGGCTACATCTACGTGCGCTCCGAGTACCCGCACGCGATCGCGGCCATGAACGAGGCCATCCGCGTCGCCGAGGCGGCGGGCTTCCTCGGTGACAACATCCTGCGTTCGGGCAAGCGCTTCTCGCTCGCGGTGCGCAAGGGCGCGGGCTCGTATGTGTGCGGCGAGGAAACGGCGCTGCTCGAAAGCCTCGAGGGCAAGCGCGGCATCGTGCGCGCCAAGCCACCGCTGCCGGCCATCGAGGGGCTGTTCGGCCAGCCCACGCTGATCAACAACGTGATCACGCTGGCCAGCGTGCCGCTGATCCTGGCGCGCGGCGCAGCTTTCTACCGCGACTACGGCGTGGGCCGTTCGCGCGGCACGCTGCCGATGCAGCTGGCCGGCAACATCAAGTACGGCGGCCTGGTCGAGAAGGCCTTCGGCGTCACGCTGCGCGAGTTGCTGTACGACTACGGTGGCGGCTCGGCGTCGGGACGGCCGATCAAGGCGGTGCAGGTGGGCGGGCCGCTGGGCGCCTACCTGCCCGAGTCGCAATGGGACCTGCCGCTCGACTACGAGGCCTATGCGGCCGTCGGCGGCACGGTGGGCCACGGCGGCATCGTGGTGCACGACGACACGGCCGACCTGTCGAAGCTCGCGCGTTATGCCATGGAGTTCTGCGCGCTCGAATCCTGCGGCAAGTGCACGCCGTGCCGCATCGGATCGACGCGCGGTGTCGAGGTGATCGACAAGATCCGCGCGAACCAGAACCGCGCACAGCAGGTGATCCTGCTGCGCGACCTGTGCGACGCCATGGTCCACGGATCGCTGTGCGCCATGGGCGGCATGACGCCGTTCCCGGTGCTTTCCGCGCTCGACCACTTTCCGCAGGACTTCGGTCTTGCGGTCCCCGATCGCAAGGCTGCTTGAGATGACGCCTTGCTTTCTGATTCTTCACGGTGAAGGTTATTCGGGGCGCGCTCACGCCGACGGGGTGCCTTGCTCCGCGAATGTCCCCCGGCCTGCGGCCTCCTCCTTTATTTCGCTGCGCAAGGCACCCCGCCAGCGTGATCGATCAGAGCACTTGTTGATCAGCCAGCACAAGCGCCGCGCTCATCGTGCACACGGCGCCGGGTGCTCCCCGCAGCGAAATAAAGGAGGAGCCGAAGGCGGGGGACATTCGCGGAGGGGAGTACCCGGTGGCCTGTGCACGCGCGCCGAACGCAAATGCTCCGAACGCCAGCCCACTGAATAAAAGCCCACCGAGGCACAGAGAGAAAGCAAAAGACATGTTGGACCATCTGAAAGAAACCGACTACGGCACCCCCAAGCGCGAATCCACGCGCGAGGTCACGCTGGAAATCGACGGTACCGAAGTCACCGTGCCCGCCGGCACCTCGCTGATGCGCGCCGCGGTGGATGCCGGCATCAACGTGCCCAAGCTCTGCGCCACCGACAGCCTCGAGCCCTTCGGCTCATGCCGCCTGTGCCTCGTCGAGATCGAGGGCCGCAAGGGTTTTCCGGCCTCGTGCACCACGCCCGCCGAGGCCGGCATGAAGGTGCGCACCCAGACGCCGAAGCTGCAGGATCTGCGCAAGGGCGTGATGGAGCTCTACATCTCCGACCATCCGCTCGATTGCCTCACCTGCTCGGCCAATGGCAACTGCGAACTGCAGGACATGGCGGGCGTCACCGGCCTGCGCAACGTGCGCTACGGCTTCGACGGCGCCAACCACCTGAAGGACCAGAAGGACGAGTCCAACCCGTACTTCAGCTACGACCCCTCCAAGTGCATCGTGTGCAACCGCTGCGTGCGCGCCTGCGAGGAAACGCAGGGCACCTTCGCGCTGACCATCAGCGGCCGCGGCTTCGAGTCGCGCGTGTCGCCGGGCCAGGACGAGGCCTTCATGGATTCGGAATGCGTGAGCTGCGGCGCCTGCGTCGAAGCCTGCCCCACAGCCACGCTGCAGGAAAAATCGGTGATCTGGCTCGGCCAGCCCGAGCACAGCGTGATCACCACCTGCGCCTACTGCGGCGTGGGCTGCGCCTTCAAGGCCGAGATGAAGGGCAACGAGGTCGTGCGCATGGTGCCCTGGAAGGACGGCAAGGCCAACGAAGGCCACTCCTGCGTCAAGGGCCGCTTCGCCTGGGGCTATGCGACGCACCAGGACCGCATGCTCAAGCCGATGATCCGCAAGAAGATCAGCGACCCATGGCAGGAGGTGAGCTGGGACACCGCGCTGAACTACGCCGCGGGCGAGTTCAAGCGCCTGCAGGCCAAGTACGGCAAGGACTCGATCGGCGGCATCACCTCCTCGCGCTGCACCAACGAAGAGACTTACCTCGTGCAGAAGCTGGTACGCGCCGCCTTCGGCAACAACAACGTCGACACCTGCGCGCGCGTGTGCCATTCGCCCACGGGCTACGGCCTGAAGCAGACGCTGGGCGAATCGGCCGGCACGCAGACCTTCGCCTCGGTCGACAAGGCCGACGTCATCATGGTGATCGGCGCGAACCCGACCGACGGGCACCCGGTGTTCGCCTCGCGCATGAAGAAGCGGCTGCGCCAGGGCGCGAAGCTGATCGTGGTCGATCCGCGCCGCATCGACATCGTGAAGTCGCCGCACGTCAAGGCCGCGCACCACCTGCAGCTGCGGCCCGGCACCAACGTGGCGGTGGTCACGGCGCTGGCGCACGTCATCGTCACCGAAGGCCTGATGGCCGACGACTTCGTGGCCGAGCGCTGCGACACGGCCTCGTTCAAGGAGTGGAAGTCGTACGTCGAGCGCCCGGAGCAATCGCCCGAAGCCACCGAGCAGGCCACGGGCGTGCCCGCGGCCGAGCTGCGCGCCGCCGCGCGCCTGTTCGCCACGGCCGGCAACGGCGCCATCTACTACGGCCTGGGCGTGACCGAGCACAGCCAGGGTTCGACCACCGTGATGGGCATCGCCAACCTCGCGATGGTCACCGGCAACGTCGGCCGCGAAGGCGTGGGCGTGAACCCGCTGCGCGGCCAGAACAACGTGCAGGGCGCCTGTGACATGGGCTCGTTCCCGCACGAGCTGCCGGGCTATCGGCATGTGTCCGACAGCACCACGCGCGCCTCGTTCGAGGCCGCCTGGGGCGTGCAGATCGACCCCGAGCCGGGCCTGCGCATTCCCAACATGTTCGAGGCCGCGATCGGCGGCAGCTTCAAGGGCCTTTACTGCGAGGGCGAGGACATCGTTCAGTCCGACCCGAACACGCAGCACGTGGCGGCCGCGATGATGGGCATGGAGTGCGTGGTGGTGCAGGACATGTTCCTCAACGAAACCGCCAAGTACGCACACGTGTTCCTGCCGGGCTCCTCGTTCCTGGAGAAGGACGGCACCTTCACCAACGCCGAGCGCCGCATCTCGCGCGTGCGCAAGGTGATGCCGCCGAAGGCCGGCTATGCCGACTGGGAAGTGACCGTGAAGCTTGCGCAGGCCCTCGGCTATCCGATGGACTACAGCAGCCCCGAAGAGATCATGGACGAGATCGCCGCGCTGACGCCGACCTTCCACGGCGTGAGCTACCAGCGCCTCGACGAGCTCGGCAGCATCCAGTGGCCCTGCAACGATGCCGCGCCCGAGGGCACGCCCACCATGCACATCGACCGCTTCGTGCGCGGCAAGGGCAAGTTCATCGTCACGCAGTACGTGGCGACCGACGAGAAGGTCACGCGCAAGTTCCCGCTGCTGCTGACCACGGGGCGCATCCTCTCGCAGTACAACGTGGGCGCGCAGACCCGGCGCACCGAGAACAACCAGTGGCACAGCGAGGACCGGCTGGAGATCCATCCGCACGATGCCGAGGAGCGCGGCGTGAAGGACGGCGACTGGGTCGGCATCCAGAGCCGCGCGGGCGAGACGGTGCTGCGCGCCACGGTGTCCGGGCGGATGCAGCCCGGCGTGGTCTACACCACCTTCCACTTCCCCGAATCGGGCGCCAACGTCATCACCACCGACAACTCCGACTGGGCCACCAACTGCCCGGAGTACAAGGTGACGGCCGTGCAGGTGGCGCCGGTGATGCAGCCCTCCGCCTGGCAGCAGGAGTACAGCCGCTTCAACAAGGTCCAGCTGGACCTTGCGACGGCCGGTTCGGCGCAGGCTCCGCGCAACGAGACGATCCCCGCCAAGTAGCGCAATGGCCATGGACATCGCCACCTTGCCGGCCGCGGACGGTGCCGACACCTTCTGCGAGGGCGCGCGCCTGCTGCCCGTGCACGGCGTGCGCGGCGGCGAGGCCTATGCGGTGCAGGACTGGGTGGCCGAGGAAGTGCCGGTGGCGCTGGAGTTCAACGGCATCTCGCATGCGGTGATGCTCGCGACGCCGCTGGACCTCGAGGACTTCGCGCTCGGCTTCTCGCTCAGCGAGGGCATCCTCGACCACGCGCACGAACTCTATGCGGTGGAGACGGGCGAATCGGAGCTCGGCATCACGGTGCGCCTGCAGGTGGCGAGCGTCGCCTTCGCGCGCCTGAAGCAGAGGCGCCGCACGATCGCGGGCCGCACCGGCTGCGGCCTGTGCGGCACCGAGAGCCTGGCGCACGTCTCGCGCGAGCTGCCGTTGCTCGCCGATCCGGCAGGGCCGCTCGAACGGCAGGCCATCGCGCGCGCGATGCTGCAGGTCCAGTCGCTGCAGACGCTGCAGCAGGCCACCGGAGCGGTGCACGCCGCGGCCTGGTGCTCGGCCGATGGCGAGGTGCAGTGGCTGCGCGAGGACGTGGGCCGCCACAACGCACTCGACAAGCTGATCGGCGCGCTCGCGAACAACGATGTCGACGCATCCGGCGGCTTCATCGCCGTGACCAGCCGCGCTAGCTTCGAGATGGTGCAGAAGACGGCGATGGCAGGCGTGCCGCTGCTGGCCGCGGTGTCCGCGCCGACTTCGTTCGCGGTGGCCACGGCCGAGCGCGCGCGGCTCACGCTGGTCGGTTTCGCGCGCAAGGACGACCTGGCGGTCTACAGCCACCCGGGGCGCCTGGCAGCGGCCGGGTACGGCGCGCACTGAAGCAGTCATCCATTCATTCCAAAGGCAGTGCATGCACGATCACGATCCGACGGCGCAACTGGTCAAGATGGCCAACCAGATCGGCACCTTCTTCCAGGCGCAATCGCCGAGCGACGCCACCATGGCCACGAACGCGATCGCCGCGCACCTGAAATCGTTCTGGGCGCCGAGCATGCGCGTGCAGCTGATCCGCGCGCTCGAAGCGGGCGCCGCCACGGGACTGCTGCCGATCGTTGCGTCCGCGGTTCGCAGCCACCGCGCGAATCTGCTGCCCGGTGGGGCGCGAGAGGCCGGCGAGGCGAGGGAGCAGTTTCCGCAGGGCGGCGGCGATGCGGGTTGAGCGCGAGGCCTAGACGCCCCAGCTGCGGCCGGCCTTGCGTTCTGCCTGCGACTTGAGCAGCGCCTCGTAGCAAAGGCACAGCGGCATGGCGACGAACACCATGCCCGCGACGTAGATCACCAGGCTCATCACGGGGAACTCGTTGCCGCCCCAATGAGGGATCGACGCGGCCAGTGCCGCGAGGGCGACGGCTGCGATCACCGCATGCATCGCGCTGCGCACGAGCGTGATCCTCGCAGACGCCGGCGGGCTGGATGTCTGACGGTCCGCTGCCGGGCTGTGGTCGCCCTTGTCTCCATCGTTGTTCATCGTCGCTCCTCGGTGAAGGCGTCGGCGATTCTTGATCGCGGTTGGGGCCGGGTCAAGATCGAAGTCCCTTGCCTGGCCGCTCGCGGCAGGCTCGGCCGTCAGTCGTACTTCACCGTGTAGATCAGGTCCAACCCGCTCGTCTGTCCCGCCTGGCCCCGCAGCGTGAGCCGGGTCGTCAGGTCGTAGAAGATGAAGAGCGTGCCGAAGGTCCCGCCGATGCTGCGTTCGTAGGTGAGGTAGAAATCCTTCGACAGCCGCTTGCCCAGCGTCACGGCCGACTCGCGCAGGTCGCCCCCGCTGCCCGGTCCCTTGAAGCCGAGTTCGTCCAGCCCGAAGCGGCTGGCCAGGCTGCCGCCGCTGCTGCTGCTGCCGATCTTGCCGATGAGCGAAAGCGCGGCCTGCTGCAGCAGCGCCGATTCGCCGCCGCTGGTGGCCGAGGCCCGGCCCAGGATCACCCACGACAGCGTCTCGGCGTCGGACAGCGCGGGCTCCGAGTAGAGCTTCACGCGCGGCGATTGCGCGGTGCCGGTGATTTGCACGCCCGCGCGCTGCGACAGGTTCGGGCGGATCGCCAGGATGTCCAGCGCCGGATTGTCGAACGGTCCGTTGAAGCGCGCGAGGCCGGTCTCCACGTCGAGCTGCTGGCCGTAGGCGCGGTATTGGCCCTTCACCGTCTTGACCTCGCCCGTGATGCGCGGCGGCGCATTGAGCCTGGTGCTGCGGATCTCCAGGTTGCCTTCGAGCCGCGTGGTGATGCCGCGGCCCTGCACGGCGAAGTCATCGCCCAGGTCGAAGTCGACGGCGATGTCCGGCGGCTTGGCGGTCTGCGGCTTGGCAGCCTGTGCGTTGGCGCTGGCGGATTCGCGCTGCGCCGCCTCGGCGGCCTCGCGGTCCTTGGCGGCGGAGCGTACGACGACGTCGCTGCCCAGGCTGGGCGCGGTCTCGTCGGGCAGGATGATGACGGCGCGGTCGGTCTTGAGCTTGCCGCGCACGCTGAACTGGCCGTTGTCGAGCTGCGCCTGCAGGTCGCCCGAGAGCGTGACCTGCCGGTCGGTGCGCACCAGCACGCGCAGCGCGCGCAGCTGGCCCTGCAGGGCCATGCGGATGCCCGAGGCCGAGCCGCTCGCCGGGCCCCAGCCGAGGTTGCCGCTGGCCGAGAGGGTGCCGCCGTCGGTGCGGGCCTCGCTGGCGGCGGTGCTGCGGTTGCCGCTCTGGCCGCCGATGCGCACGGAGCTGCCGGCGCCGCCCTTGAGCGTGAATTCGATGATGTCGACGCGCTCGCCCGAGAGCGTGGCGCGCAGGCGGCCGTCGTGCAGGTCCAGTCCTTCGACCGGCGCGCGCAGTGCAAGCTTGTCGGCGCCCAGCGTGCCGTTCCAGCGCGGCACGGCGCGGTTGCCCGACAGCCTGGCGCTGGCGTCGAGCGTGCCCGCGATGCGCCAGCCCGGCGGCGCGAGCATCGACCACACGCCGAGGTTGGGCAGCGCGGCCTTGATGGTGCCGCCCAGCGGTGCGTCGGGGGCCCACTGCCAGCCGCCGGCGCGCTGCTGCACGCGGGTGTCGATGGCGGCGTCGATCTTGCCGGCGCGTTCGCTGTCCCAAGCGAGGACGGCGCGCACGGCGTCGCCTTCGGCATCGAGCCGCAGCTCGGCCTGGCGCAGGCCAGCCGGCGTGCTGGGCGCGTCGCCGCTCGCGGAAGCCGCGTTCATCGTGCGCTCGCTTGCGGTGCCCGTGCCGGTGCTGGTGATGCGCGTGACGAGCGCAGCCTCGCCGGCCTGCACGCGGATGTCGCCGCTCTGGCGCGCGAGGCGGGCCTTGGCGCGCAGCGTGTCGCCGGCGTCGATGTCCCAGTCGCCGTTGAACAACAGGTCGCCGCTGATGCCGTATTCGCCCAGCGTGGCGTTCGCGCCGAACGCGCCGGCCCAGGCCATCGGCAGGCCCTGCAGCTGGCCCTTCGACTGCACGCGGAACACGCGGTTGGGCGCGGCGCCGCTCTGGCTGAAGCGCAGCGGCTGCCAGTCGATGCGCACGGTGCCGGGCACGGGGCCGCGCAGCGTGGCCGCGGCGGCGGAGGCTTCGACGTCGAGGCGGGGTGACGCATTGCCGGTGCTGCTGCGGATGGTCGCGGTCACTTCGCGGCTCAGTTCCAGCACCCAGGGGGCACCGGGGCGGGCGCTGTCCTGCGCCTGCAGCTTCAGGCTGGCGAGTGCCGCGCGCCATTGGCCGGCGCCTGCGATGCCGCCGCTGGCGCGGGTGTCGATGGCGAACTTCTGCGTGCCGGTGGCGGCTTCGCCCTTCAGCGTGAGCGTGGCCTGCGCGAGGCTGCCGGCGAGGTCGGCGTGCAGGTCGCGCAGCTGCACGGTGGTGGTGGCGCCGCCGGGTTGCTCGGAGGGCAGGCTCAGGTCGAGCCGCGGCACGCCGAGCACGGCCTTGATGCTGGGTTCGATGCCGCCGCGCGGCGCAGGCGCGTTGGGGCTCTGCAGCCGGCGCTGGAACGTTCGCCAGCCGCCCTGCCAGCTCGCATCGAGCTTCGCGGAGCCCTTGGCGCCCGCATTCGCGAACACGGCTGAGAGCCCCGGCAGGCTCTGCACCCAGCGCTGCACGGCGTCGGCGTCGTCGATGGCGGCCTGGATCTCGCCGCCGCCCGAATCGGGCGCAATGCGGCCTTCGACCTGCGCGCTGCCGCCGGGCAGCGCGAGGGCCAGCTTGCCGCTCGCGGCCTGCTCGGCCACGCGCACCTGCAAGCGGCCGTTGACGCTGGCACGCTGGGCCTCGATGCGCAGCGTGCGCAGGTCAAGCACCTGGTCTTTCCACTGGCCCTGGGCCAGCGCGCGGTCGAGCGCGAAGCCGGGCAGGGCCTTGCTGCCCGCGCCGCCTTCGGCGCGCAGGGCTGCGTCGAAGGTGATGGTGCTTTCCTTCTGCTCGGCCTTGAGCGTGCCGCTCACGGGCGCGCCCGAGAGTTCGCTGTACAGCGCGCCCGGCCGCACACCGCGTACGGTGGCCTGGGCCTGCCAGGGCGAGGGAGCGGGGCTCCATTTGCCGGCCGCGTCGATGCGGCCGCCGCCCGCGCGCACGGTGGCTTCGGGCAGGGACCAGTTGTTGCCGTCGAAGCCGACGCGCGCCTGCACCTGTTCGAGCGGCAGCTTTTTTTTGTCCCACGGGCCGGGCACGGCGTTGCGGATGTCGGCCGAGGCCTTCCACGCGGCGGGGCCGGTGTCGGCGTCGGGCTGCAGTTCGACCATGCCGGTGAGCCGCGTCTCGGGCGCACCGGGCCACAGGCTCGATGTGTCGACGTTGCGCAGGTCGGCCTTCGCGTCGATCACCGGCTGGGGCAGCCAGGGCGCGATCTGTGCCTGCAGTTTGGCTTCCATCGGCGCATCGGCGTTCTCTTCGGCGGGCTTCAGTTCGGCAGCCACCTGCAGCCGCGCGGCCGTGCCGGCGAGCGTGCCTTTCACCGCGGCGGCAGCCAGCACGTCGATGCCGCGGTCTTCGGCCAGCGGCGCCTTCACGCGGCCATCGAGCGCCGCGTCGATGGCCATGGGCGCGGGGCCCTGCAGTTTCACGCGGGCGCCGTAGTGGCCGTCGGCAACGTCGACGCCCTTGATCTCCAGCGCGTGCTCGGCGGCCTTGTTGTAGCTGTAGCTGCCCGACAGGTTGAGCGCCCGCAGCACGGGTGGGCCGGCCCAGCGCACTTCGTCGATGCGAAAGGGCAGTTCGACCTCGACCGGCAGCACGAGCTGCTCGAGCGGCTTGGTGGGCTCCTCGCTCGGCGGGCCGCGCTTTTCGATCAGCACCTGCTTCGCGTGCACCTCGCCGAGGTGCACCTTGCGCTGGAACAGCGGGGCCAGTGTCCAGCCGATGGTGGCGTCATTCACCTCGACGGCGATGCTCTCGCTCTGGTACTTGAGCCAGCCGATGTGGCCGCCGGTGCGCAGCGAACCGGTGACGTCGCGGCTCTCCAGGGTCTGTCCGGCCGGCAGCCGCTGCGCGGCCTGCGCGAGCGCGAAGGCGAGCGACTTGTCGGAGCCGATGTACCACCAGGCGCCGGCAGCAAGCAGCATCACGACCATCACCAGGCCGGCCACGGTCCAGGCCAGGGCACGCGCGGCGCGCCGTGCGCGCGAGCGCCGCACGGCGGGAGGCATGGGCGTCGGCGTAGGTTCGGTGTCGGTCTGCATCGGAAGCATCAGAAGGTGAAGCCGAGGCGAAAGTGCAGGCGGAACTTCTTCGAGTCCACGCCGTAGGCCAGGTCGGCCTGCACCGGCCCGACCGGGCTGCGCCAGCGCGCACCCACGCCCACGCCCACCTTGGGCTTGAGCTCGCCGGGCTTGTCGGCCACGGCGCCCGCATCGACGAACACCACGCTCTCCCAGTCGGTGAGCTTGTCGTTGTAGACGAAGGGACGCTGCCACTCCACGCTGGCCACGCCGAGGTAGCGGCCCGCAACGGTCTGGCCGTCGGCGCGCACGGTGCCGATCTGCTTGTAGCTGTAGCCGCGCACGGTGGTGTCGCCACCGGTCAGGAACATCAGCGTCGACGGGATCTGTGCGTTCTCCTTGGCTGACACCGCGCCGGCCTCGACGCGCAGCTGCAGCCGGCTGCGGCGCGCGCGCGTTTCCTTGTCCTCGGCCGAGCCCAGCGGCAGCACGCCGAGCCAGCGTGCGTAGGTGCGCGTGAAGGGCATCTGCTCGCCGGTGAGCGTGTAGCCCGCGGCCACTTCGAGCGCGAGGCCGAAGCCGCGCGAAGGCGCTGCGTTGTCATCGAAGTAGCGCCCCGTCCAGCCCCAGTTGGCCGTCACGGCCGAGGCCGAGGGCGGTGCGTTGGTGCCGCGGTTCTGCGCGTAGTCGTACTGCAGGAAGTAGCTGCGGTCGATGTGGTCGCCCGACTTGCTGCGCCCGCCGCGCAGCCGGCCGCTGTCGACCACGTAGCTGCCCGACTGCTCGCTCTTGAGCTCGGCGCCCGAGAACCAGCGCCAGCCGCGGTCGTCGGGAATCGCCTTCCATTCGGTGCCCAGCGACTTGATGTCGCGGTCGACCGACAGCCGCGAGACGGCGCGCCAGCCCAGCAGCGGGATCTGGTTGTGGATGTGGTCGATCGACAGGCGCGGGCCGTTGTCGGTGGTGAAGCCCACGCCGAGTACCACCTTCTGCAGCGGCGCTTCGCGCAGTTGCGCGATGACGGGCGCGGCCAGCGGGTTGCCGCTCTCGGTGTCGAGCGTGAGGAAGACCGAGTCGTAATAGCCGCTGCTGGCCAAGCGCTGCTGGGCATCGAGCAGCTTCTGCTGGTCGTAGTCGGTGCCGCTGGGCAGGCGCGCGATGCGGCGCGCGCCGTCGGGGTCGTAGCGCTGGATGCCGTTCAGCACCAGCGGGCCGAACTTGTAGGCCGGACCCGACTGGTAAGTGACGCTCAGGCGGGCCTCGCTGCGGTCGGCGTCCACTTCGGCACGGCTGATCTCGATGCTGCCGGTGGGAAAGCGGCTGGCCGTGAGGCTGCGCAGCGCGGTGGTCTTGGCGCTGTCCCAGGCTTGCTGCGTGAAGGGCTGGCCGGCGCGCAGGCCCCAGTTGGTGCGGATCGAGTCGCGCTGCGGCTCGGCGGCCGCGTCGTCGGCGATCGGGCCGCCGTAGCTGATCTGCACGTTGCTCACCTTGGTGGGCTCGCCCGGCGACACGGTGATGACGATCTCGCGCGGGGCCTTGGTGCTCTCGGGCGTCTCGTTGAGTTCGAGCGTCAGCGTGGGCGTGAAGTAGCCGAGGGTGCCGAGCAGTTCGCGGGCGTTGGCCTCGGCGGCCACCATGAGGCGCGAGATCTCGGTCGCGCCGAGGTCGTCGAGCTCGCGGTAGCGCTGGATCTCGAGGTGGAGCCTGAGGTAGTCGCGCACGGCCTCGGGACCGCGCACGTCGACGGTGAAGGCGTCGCGCTTGTCGGCCTTGGCCTTGTCGTCTTTTTCCTTGTCCTCTTGTGTAGTGGCGCTGCCGCTGCGCACGAGGCCGGCCGCAGGCTTGCTTTCGGTGCTTTCCTTTTTCGGCAGCAGGCTGCAGCCTTGCAGAAGCAGGACGCCGGAAAAAAGCAAAGCCGGCCACCACGCCGGCGAGGAAGCTGGAACCACCCTGACCATGGGCGGATTCTGACAGCAAGCTCTGCCGGTTCCCGAGGGCCCCGGCGACAGGCGGTTTCGTCCTACTTCGAGAGCATGCGCATGGCCTCTTCAAGGCCGCGCAGGGTCAGGGGGTACATGCGGTTGGACATCAGCTGCTGCATCACCGCGATGCTTTGGCGGTACTGCCACACGCCCTGCGGCTCGGGGTTGATCCACGCGAACTTCGGGAAGGTGTGCGTGAGGCGCTGGATCCACTCGGCGCCGGCCTCCTCGTTGTTGTATTCGACGCTGCCGCCGGGCTGCAGGATCTCGTAGGGGCTCATGGTCGCGTCGCCGACGAAGATGAGCTTGTAGTCCTTGTTGTACTTGCGCAGGATGTCCCAGGTGGCGAACTTCTCGGAGAAGCGGCGCTTGTTGTTCTTCCACATGAAGTCGTACACGCAGTTGTGGAAGTAGAAGAACTCCAGGTGCTTGAACTCGGTCTTCACGGCCGAGAACAGCTCTTCCACGCGCTGGATGTGCTCGTCCATCGTGCCGCCCACGTCCATCAGCAGCAGCACCTTGACGTTGTTGTGGCGCTCCGGCCGCATCTTGATGTCGAGGAAGCCCGCATTGGCCGCGGTGGAGTGGATGGTGTCGTCGAGGTCCAGTTCTTCGTCGTGGCCCTCGCGCGCGAACTTGCGCAGCCGCCGCAGCGCGACCTTGATGTTGCGCGTGCCGAGTTCCTGCGTGTCGTCGTAGTCCTTGTAGGCGCGCTGGTCCCACACCTTCACGGCGCTCTTGTTCTTGCCCGCGCCGCCGATGCGGATGCCCTGCGGGTTGTAGCCGCCGTGGCCGAAGGGCGAGGTGCCACCGGTGCCGATCCACTTGCTGCCGCCCTCGTGGCGTTCCTTCTGCTCCTCGAAGCGCTTCTTGAGCGTTTCCATGAGCTCGTCCCAGCCCATCTTCTCGATCTTGGCTTTTTCTTCGGCGGTGAATTCGCGCTCGAGCGTTTTCTTGAGCCAGTCGAGCGGCACTTCCTTGGTGAAGTCGGTGAGCATCTCCACGCCCTTGAAATAGGCGGCGAAGGCGCGGTCGAACTTGTCGTAGTGCTTCTCGTCCTTCACGAGCGCGGTGCGCGAGAGGTAGTAGAAGTCGTCGATGCCGTAGGCGCCGTCGGAGTTGGGCCCCACCACGTCGGCCTGCAGGGCTTCGAGCAGCGTGAGGTATTCCTTGACCGACACCGGCAGCTTGGCTGAGCGCAGCGTGTAGAAGAAGTCGATGAGCATGGGGCGCTCCTTGTGTGTCAGCCGCGTGGCTTGTCGAGCAGGTACAGCAGCTGGGCCTTCACCTCGGGCCATTCGCCCGCGCGCAGGCTGTACATGACGGTGTCGCGGATGGTGCCGTCGCGGCGCATCGCATGGCCGCGGATCACGCCGTCTTTTTTCGCGCCGAGCCGCTCGATGGCGCGCTGCGAGGCGAAGTTGAAATTGTCGGTGCGCCAGCCCACCACGTTGCAGCCGAGTGCGTCGAAGGCATGCGTGAGCATCAGCAGCTTGCAGGTGGTGTTGACGTGCGTGCGTTGGCAGCGCGCGGCGTACCACGTGTAGCCGATCTCCACGCGCTTCACGCCCGGCAGGATGTCATGGAAGCTGGTGGTGCCGAGCACGGTGCCGGTGGCCTCGTCGGTCACGGCGAAGGCGAAGCGGTCGGCGGTCTTGAGCGCGGTCTCGATGTAGGCGCGCGTGTCCTGCGGCTCGGGCACGGAGGTGACGCGCAGCTTCCACAGCTCGCCGTCCGCGGCTGCGGCGCGCAGGCCTTCTTCGTGGGCCAGCGACAACGGCACCAGCGCGATGCCGCGGGCCTTCAGCGTGGCAGGTTCGATGAACGCCATGGCGAAGCCTGTGCAGTTATCTGTTGTTGCGCTGCATGAAGACGAGCTTCTCGAACAAGGTCACGTCCTGTTCGTTCTTGAGCAGCGCGCCCACCAGCGGCGGCACGGCGACCTTGTCGTCCTTGCTCTGCAGCGCTTCGAGTGGAATGTCCTCGGCCACCAGCAGCTTGAGCCAGTCGAGCAGCTCGGAGGTCGAGGGCTTCTTCTTCAGGCCGGGCAGGTTGCGCACGTCGTAGAAGGTCTTCATCGCGGACGTGAGCAGCTCCTGCTTGAGGCCGGGGAAGTGCACGGCGACGATGTGTTTCATCGTCTCGGCATCGGGGAACTTGATGTAGTGGAAGAAGCAGCGGCGCAGGAAGGCGTCGGGCAGTTCCTTCTCGTTGTTCGAGGTGATGAACACCACCGGCCGGTGCTTGGCGCGGATGAGTTCGCGCGTCTCGTAGCAGTAGAACTCCATGCGGTCGATTTCGCGCAGCAGGTCGTTCGGGAATTCGATGTCGGCCTTGTCGATCTCGTCGATCAGCAATGCCACCGGCTGGTCGGCCGTGAAGGCCTGCCAGAGCACGCCCTTGACGATGTAGTTGTTGATGTCGCTCACGCG
The DNA here is from genome assembly GCF_047304235.1 of Variovorax sp. Varisp36. Taxonomy (NCBI): domain Bacteria; kingdom Pseudomonadati; phylum Pseudomonadota; class Betaproteobacteria; order Burkholderiales; family Comamonadaceae; genus Variovorax; species Variovorax sp. Varisp36. Next base: position 35,626 of record NZ_JBGLYU010000020.1, on the reverse strand, counting down.
CTCGCCGCCGTCGAGGTCCTTGAGCTGCGAGTCGCGCAGGCGGCTCACGGCGTCGTATTCATACAGGCCCTGCTGCGCCTTGGTGGTCGACTTGATGTGCCATTGCAGCAGCGGCAGGCCGAGCGACTGGGCCACTTCCTCGGCCAGCATGGTCTTGCCGGTGCCGGGCTCGCCCTTGACGAGCAGCGGACGCTTCAGGGTGATGGCCGCGTTGACCGCGAGCATCAGGTCTTGCGTGGCGACGTAGTTGTCTGAGCCCTGGAATTTCATGAGTGAGATGAGTGAGGCGGAGGCTGGGGTGGAGAAAAGAACACACTCGACACGCGTTGTGCAGCCTCAGGGTTGGCCTGCACAGGGTTCCGGGGGACCCCTGCATATAATCGAATGTTGATTCGAAAAACTGTACTCTCCACGAGATTGTGCGCGCAAAATGAACAAGTTGTTGACCACGATGTTTGCCCTTGCTGTCGCTTGCGTGACGCTCTCGGCACAGGCCCAGCAAGTCACTGGCAAGGCCCAGGACGGCGCAAAGAAGGTTGCGATGTGCGTGGGCTGCCACGGCATCATCGGCTACCAGGCCAGCTTCCCTGAAATCCACAAGGTGCCAATGATCGCCGGCCAGAGCGCCACGTACATCACGGCAGCGCTCACCGCGTACAAGGGCGGCGACCGCAAGCATCCCACCATGCGCGCCATCGCCGACACGCTCACCGAGCAGGACATCGCCGACGTCGCCGCCTACTACAGCCAGCTGGGCGTGAAGCAGGACGATGCACCACCGGCCACGCTCGCCAAGGCCACGCCCGAGAACATCCAGGCGCTGATCTCTCGCGACAAGGACAACAACTGCACCAAGTGCCACGGCGCCAACTTCAACACGCCGAACGACGGTACCGTGCCCAAGCTGGCCGGCCAGCATGCCGACTACCTGTTCGTCGCGCTCAAGTCCTACCGCGTGAAGAACAACCCGCACCTCGGCCGCTCCAACGCGGTGATGGGCCAGCAGGTCGAACCCAAGAAGTTCACCAACGCCGAACTCAAGACGCTGGCCAGCTACATCAGCTCGCTGCCCGGCGAACTGAAGACGGTGCCCGAGTCGCGCATTCACCACGGCGCCGAATAAGCGCTTCGAAGCCGGCAATAAAAAAACCCGCTGCGAGCGGGTTTTTTTGTGTTCGGGATTTCCCTGAGATCAGACGTCGAAGAACGCCGTCTCGTCCGTGCCCTGCATGCGGATGTCGAAGCGGTACGTCACCGCGCCGCCTTGCTCCACGCGCTCGGCGATCAGCGTGTGGCGGCGCTCGGCGGGCACGCTCTGCAGCACCGCGTCCTTCGCGTTGGCCTCGGCCTCGTCGCTGAAGTACGCGCGCGTGAACGCGTGCAGCAGCAGCCCGCGCATCAGCACGATCACGTTGATGTGCGGCGCTTCGCCGGGCGCCTGCGCGCCGGGCTTCACGGTGTGGAACACGAAGCGGTTGCCCTCGGCGGTGCCGGTGCCGACACGGCCGAAAGCGCGAAAGCCCATGGCGCGCGCTTCTTCGGGCGTCTGCGGATAGCGGCCTTCGCCGTCGGGCTGGCTGATCTCCACCAGCGCGTCGTTGATCGGGTTGCCGTCGCCGTCGATCACGCGGCCCTCGAGGCGAATGCGCTGGCCGGCGGCGGCGTCGAGCGCCAGCACGGCGTCGAAGGGCTGGTCGAAGTCGTAGCCGTACTGCGTGGCGGTGAGGCCGTAGGCGAAGTAGGGGCCCACGGTTTGCGAGGGGGTCTGGCCGTAGTCGGCTTCCTGTGCGGTCATCAGCATGGTGTGTGTCTCCTGGCTCAGCGGTTCTCGAAGGGCGTCTCGTCGGCGCCGCGCAGCACGATGTCGAACTGGTAGCCCAGTGCGTAGCCTTCTTCGGTGATGTCGAGGCTGAAGTCGGCAATGAGGCGGTTGCGGTAGCGCTCGGGCGTGCCGGTGATCATCGGGTCGTACTGCAGCAGCGGGTCGCCGGGGAAGTACATCTGCGTGACCAGGCGGCTCGCAAAGCTCTGGCCGAACAGCGACATGTGGATGTGCTGCGGACGCCAGGCGTTCGGGTGGTTGCCCCAGGGATAGGCGCCGGGCTTGATGGTGAGGAAGCGATAGCGGCCTTCGCTGTCGGTCAGGCAGCGGCCCGCGCCGAGGAAGTTGGGGTCCAGCGGCGCGTCGTGCTGGTCGACCTTGTGCACGTAGCGGCCGGCGGCGTTGGCCTGCCACAGCTCGACCAGCGTGTTGGCCACCGGGCGGCGTCGCTCGTCGAGCACCTGGCCGGTGAGGATCATGCGTTCGCCCAGCGGCTCGCCGTTGCGGCGCGCGTTGCGCGTGAGGTCGTGGTCGAACTCGCCGATGCTGTCGTGGCCGTACACCGGCTGCTGCAGCTCGCCGAGCGAGGCCTTGAGCGGGATCAACGGCTTCTGGGGCCCGCGCTTCACGGTGGACTTGTAGCCCGGATAGACGTAGCTGGGATGGGCTTTCCAGTCGCGCGGGGTGAGGGTGGGCTGGGGCCCTTGGGTCTTGGTCGACATGTGCGTTGTCTCCTGCTGTCGTGGGACGAATCGGGAAGCCGCCACTTTAGAAGCGCCATCCGATGATGTAAATTGAAGAATTCTCCGTTCTCAATAACCAACAGGAATTGAAAGACTCCGCCGATCTTCGACAGGATTTCGTGCGCAGCGTGCAGCTGCGGCACCTGCGCTGCCTCGTGGCCGTGGCGCAGGAGCGCCATCTCGCGCGTGCGGCCGAGCGGTTGGCGCTGAGCCAGCCGGCGGTGTCCAAGACGCTGTCGGAGCTGGAGGCGATCGTCGGCACGCGGCTGGTCGAGCGCAGCAAGGCCGGCCGGCGCGGCGTGCAGGGGCTCACGGCGGCCGGCGAGCAACTGCTGGCGCATGCCCTGCGCGTGCTGGAGGCGCTCGACGCCAGCGCGCAGGCGGTGGCGCCGGCGTCGGGCGGGCGCATCGAGCGGCTGCGCATCGGCGCGTTGCCGAGCGTGGCGCCGGCGCTGCTGCCAGTCGCGCTGGCGCGGCTGCGCGACAGCCGGCCATCGGTGCAGATCGTGGTGAAGAGCGCCGCCAACGCCGTGCTGCTCGACGAACTGCGCGCCGGCGAGCTCGACCTGGTGGTCGGCCGCATGAGCGATCCGCGCCTGATGGGCGGCCTGAGCTTCGAGTTGCTGCACACCGAGCCGCTGGTGTTCGCCGTGCGCGCCGGCCACCCGCTCGCATCGAAGGCGGTGTCGGTGCAGGCGGTGCTGGCCTATCCGCTGGTGGTGTACGGCGAGGGCACGATCCCGCGCCACAACACCGAGAGCTTTCTGTCGGCGCGCGGCCTCGTGCTGCCGTCCAATGCATTGCAGACGCTCGACGTGGCGGTGGCGCGCGCGCTGGTGGCGGTGTCCGATGCGGTGTGGATCACGCCGCTGGGTGCCGCGCGCGGCGAGCTGGCGGACGGGCGCCTCGTGCGGCTGCGCATCGAGACCGCCGGCACCGAGGAGCCGGTCGGGCTGCTGCAGCGCAGCGATGCCGAGCCTTCGGCCCTGCGCGGCGCCATGGCCGCGCTGTTGCGCGAGGCAGCCAAGGAGCAGGGGGCGGTCCCCCCAGCGGCCCGGCGCAGGCGCGGCGGTTAGCCGGCTTTCACCAGGAACGCCGCGGAACCGGCTTTGCCGGGCCGCAGGTGTTGCCCCCTGCAAGGGGGTTGGCAAAGCGACACGAAGTGCGCCAAGCCTGGGGGTTAGTCCTTGGTCGCTCGCCGCTGCACGCAGGCGACGTAGCCCTCGCCGTCCGGCGGCCTGCCCGCCCGCTGGCTCTCCCACATCATCTGGCCCAGGCAGTCCATTGCCTCGTGATGCGCATGCAGCAGCGAGCCGCGGCGCGCAGCCAGCAGCTCGACGGCCTGGCGGATGCCGCGCGGCTGGTCGATGGAGCACTGCTCGCTGATCGACAAATGCATCGACAGATGAAGGAACGGGTTTTCGCGCCCGTTCGATCCGTCGTAGACCCGTGCCACCGCCGCGTCGGCATCGGCGAGATCCTCGTGGTACTCGGGATGCTCGTCGATCCAGCCGGCGGCGATGGTCTCGAGCGCTTCCATCGGCAAGCCCTGCCGGTGCTTGGCGTACACGTCGCAGAAGAAGCGGCGCACGTCTTCCTGGGAGGGATTGAACATATCTATAGAAGAGGAAGAAAGAAATAGAAGGAAGTGGGTCCCGCGCAAGAGCCGGTACGCAAGCCCGGAGCAAGACCTCGGATGTGCCGGACGTTCCGGGTACAGGGGGTTACGTCGTTACGTAACGAATCGCTGAATGACCTTCCTGCGGGCTGATTCCGAACTCCATCGGCAGGCCGGTTCAAAGAAAAATTTCCATACGAATCAACAAGTTGCGGTGCCTGAAGGCGGTTTGGCAAGGGGCGAGCAAAAAGCGGCACGCTAGTTGCCCCTGAGTAGGCATCTTTTGTCACAGAGGCTGCCATGACCGCTCAACAAGCATCGACGAATTCGACCGAAGGACTTGCCGCCGCAGGCGGTGCTCCCGTGGTCATTGCCCAGGCCACCGTTACTCCGCTAGGCGCTCCTGCCATGGCGAGTTCGGCGGCGCCCGCTGCAGCTGGCCCGTCCAGCATCGGCACATTATCGAATGCCACGCCGGGTGTCGCCGTGATGCGCGACGGTGTCCGCATTCCGGTCGATGGCAATCAGACACTGGTGGCCGGCGACCGCGTGATCGTTCCGCAGGACGGCCACGCCAACGTTCTCTTTCCCGGCTCGGCGACCAACAAGGCTCCGCTGGCCGGCGTGTTCACCGGCGGCACCGATGCCACCATCGGCTCGACCAAGCTGCCGGGCGGCCTCGAACAAGTGAATGTGGACGTCGCTTCGGGCGACCTGCAAGTGACCCCGCCGGACAGCGATGCGGATGCCGCTGCCCTGGCCGTGACCAAGAAGCTCGCAGCCGGCAGCGGCATCGGGCTGGGTGAATTCGCACTCGGTGCCCTGGGCGCCGCCGCACTCGGCGCCGCGCTCGGCGGCGGTGGCGGCGGCAGCGACAGCACGGTCCCGCTGCTCCTTTCGGGCGTGGGCGACTCCGATGCGGATGCCGACGCCGATGCGGACGCTGATGCGGATGCGGACGGTGATGCCGACGCCGACGCCGATGCGGATGCTGACGCCGATGCAGATGCAGATGCAGATGCCGATGCAGACGCAGATGCAGATGCCGATGCCGATGCAGATGCCGATGCCGATGCCGATGCCGATGCAGATGCCGATGCCGATGCCGATGCAGATGCCGATGCCGATGCCGATGCCGATGCCGACGCAGACGCCGATGCCGACGCAGATGCCGACGCAGATGCAGACGCCGATGCCGACGCAGATGCAGATGCCGACGCAGATGCAGACGGCGATCACCTGCTCGATCCGGGCGACGGCCTCGTCGGTGGCGCGGTCGGCGCGGTCGATAGCACTGCTGGCCTGGGCGGCGCGCTCGCTCCCGTGGCCCCGGTGGTCGACGGCGTGACCGACGTGGTCGACAGCGTGCTGGCACCGCTGCTCGGCTCCGAGTTCACCCGCGATGATCCCAACGCGCTGGACCCGGTCGACGAGGTCGTCGGCAACATCACCGACCCGCTCGGCAACAGCCTGAGTCCCATCGTGGACACCCTGCTCGGCGAGGGCGTGACCGATGCGCTGATCGGTCATCTGAACGGCCAGGTGGACTACCTGACCGACGGCCTGAACAACCTCCTTTCCAATGAAGGCCCGCTCGGTGGCCTGACCTCCAGCCTGGGCCTCGACAGCCTGCTGGCTGACGGCGGTGTGGTCGGCAACACGCTCGACGGCCTGCTCGGCGACAACGGGTTGGTCGGCAACCTGCTGGCAGACGATGGCCTGGTTGGAGGCCTGCTCGGTGAAGGCAGCCTCGTCGGCGACCTGATCGGCCAGGGCAGCGCCCTCGACGGCCTGCTTGGCGGAGTGGTCGGCGACGGCGGAGCCCTGGGTGGCGTGCTCGGCAACGACGGTCTTTCCGGTGGCTTGCTCGGCGGCGTTCTGGGTGAGGACGGCCTGGTCGGAAGCCTGCTCGGCGAAGGCACGCCCCTGGGTGGCTTGCTGGGTCCGGACGGCGCAGTTGGCTCGCTGCTCGGCACGAACGGCACGCTCTCCGACGTGCTGGGCGAAGACGGCCTCGCGGGCGGCCTGCTCGGTACCACCGGCCTGCTCGGCAGCTTGCTCGGCGAAAACGGCGTGCTGGGCGGCGTGCTCGGCGAAGAAGGCCCGTTGGGCGGCGTTCTCGGCGGCGAAGGTGGCCTGCTCGGCGGTGTGCTCGGCGACGGCGGCACCCCGGGCACGGGCGCTGGCCTGTTCGACCCGGCCGACGGCATGGCCGGCAACCTGGTCGATGGCCTGAACACCGGCCTGGTGGGCGAGCTTGGTCTCGCGAACACGCTCGGATCGGTGGTCGGCCTCGCGGACGGTCTGACCGACGCTGCCGGCGGCCTGCTGGCTCCGGTGCTCGGCAGCAGCTTCTCGGAGAACAACCCCAACGTGCTCGACCCGGTCGATGGCGTCGTGGGCGAAGTGGCGGCCGGCGCCGGTGGCCTGCTGAGCCCGCTGACCGATCAACTGCTCGGTGAGGGCACGACGACAGCACTGCTGAACGGTGTCACGGCGCAGGTCGACTACCTGACCGACGGCGTGGCCCACCTCGTGTCCGGCGACGGCCTGCTCGGCGGCGTGACCGATGGCGGCACGGGCGGCCTGCTCGATGGCGTGCTCGGCAGCGATGGCCTTCTGGGCGGCGTCCTTGGCGGCGTGACCGATGGCGGCACGGGCGGCCTGCTCGACGGCGTGCTCGGCAGCGACGGTCTTCTGGGCGGCGTTCTCGGCGGCGTGACCGATGGCGGCACAGGCGGCCTGCTCGACGGCGTGCTCGGCAGCGACGGTCTTCTGGGCGGCGTCCTCGGCGGCGTGACCGATGGCGGCACCGGCGGCCTGCTCGACGGCGTGCTCGGCAGCGACGGTCTTCTGGGCGGCGTCCTTGGCGGCGTGACCGATGGCGGCACAGGCGGCCTGCTCGACGGCGTGCTCGGCAGCGACGGCCTTCTGGGCAGTGTCCTCGGCGGCGCGACCGGTGGCGGCACCGGCGGCCTGCTCGATGGTGTGGTCGGCAACGACGGCCTCGTCGGCAGCCTCCTGGGCCAGGACGGCCTGGTGGGCAGCCTGCTCGGCGGCTTGTCGGGTGGCAGCAGCCCGGTGGCAAACATCCTGGAGCCCGTCACCAGCGTGGTGAGCGGCGTGACCGATGCTGCTCCGGTGGCATCGAACCCGACGAGCGCGGTTTCCGACCTGCTCGCCCCGGTGACCGACATCCTGGCCGGTTCGGGGGCCGCTTCCCCGGCCGGCGACCTGGTGGGCAGCGTCACGCACGCGGCCACTCCGCTGGTGACCGACGTCGTGACCCCGATCACCAGCCTGGTCGATCACAGCCCGACCGGCACCGCCCTGTCGCCCGTGACGAACGTGCTGCACGGCCTGCTGGGCTGAACGGCAACAAGAACGCAGAAGGAGCAGTGGGGGAGCGCAGCACCAGGGACAGGCCGCCACCGGCCTGTCCCCCGAAAGGATCGATATGAAGAAGAATTTCCAGACACTGGCCATCGTCGCCCTCGGCGCAGTCCTCGTGGGCTGCGCGGCCCCGAAGACGGGCCGCGACGACGCAACCTACTACTACTCGAACAAGGGCGCGGCCGCCCCGGTGGCGAAGGTGGAGCCGCCCCCTCCGCCGCCGGTGCAGAACGGACCGGCCGGCGTGGCGAAGATCGTCTATTTCGACTTCGACAGGTACAACATCCGGCCCGGCGACCGCAACGTCGTCGAGGCACACGCGGGCTTCATGCGCAACCGGCCGGCGAGCCGGATCGTGATCGAAGGCCACACCGACCAGCGCGGCGGGCGCGAATACAACCTCGCGCTCGGACAGCGCCGCGCCGACTCCGTGCAGCGCACGCTCACGCAACTGGGCGTGCCCGCCGAGCGCATCGAGGCCATCAGCTGGGGCGTGGAGAAACCCGCGTCCACCGAAACCACCGAGGAGGGCTATCAGCTCAATCGCCGAGCCGAATTCAGCTACCGCTGAAGCCGGATCACCGCGATGACTTCGACGGCAGTTCCCGGTCTGCGCACACGCCATCGAAGCGAGAGCAGATGACGGGCGCGGCCGGTCTCCCGCATTGGATCGGGGCCGAATGATGTCCTTCACAGACCAGCTCCACGCCTGCCACGAACGCCTGGCTTCGCTGTGCGCGGCGCTGCCGGCCCCCTATCCGGCGTTCACGCTGTTCTTCTCCGTGAGCGATGGCGCGCAGCGCGCACACGTCGTGCACGCGCGGGCCGCCGAATTCGAAACCGCCTGGCGCGAAGGCGCCGGGCGCGTCGAGCGCTGGGTGCGCGAGCGCGGCGTCGTGTCGCCGTGGCTGCGCATCGACTGGGTCGAGGGCGCGAGCCCGATGGAGTGGGTGCAGTTCAAGACGCAGCTCACCGCCGTCAAGCGCAACTACTTCCGCCTCGGCCTGGCCTTCGACCAGGACTTCGCGCTCGCCTTCACCGAGCAGGAGCTCAATGCCAACGCCATGCTGTGCGGCGACTCGACCATTGCGCATTCGGTGGTGAACCCGCGCAACTTCGAGGTCTACGGCCAGGAGCGCTTCCAGTGTTCGCCGCCGCTGGACAGCATGCCCTCGGAGCAGCCGGTCTACCTGCTGGCGACGGTGGGCGTGTTCTGCCAGCCCGACGGCGTGGTGCACAAGCTCGTGGGTACGGGGCTCGATGCGGGCCGCCGGCAGCTGCCGGCGCTGAACCCGCAGTCGGTGCTCGACCTCGTGCGCAGCGGCTCTTCGTATCTCGCGCGCCAGGTGCAGAGCGATGGCCTCTTCGTGTACGGCTATTTCCCGTGCTTCGATCGCCGCATCCCGACCTACGACGCGGCGCGCCATGCGAGCGCGCTCCACGCCATGCTCGAGGCGTGGGAGCTCACGCGCGACGAAACGCTGCGCGCGGCCATCGACCGCTCGCTCGACCATCTCACGGCCTCGCTGATCCGCGACTACACGCTGGCGGATGGGCGCGCGGTGGCGTTCCTGGTCGACACCGGCGGCGAGATCAAGCTCGGCGGCAATGCGGCCTGCGTGCTCGCGCTGGTGAAGTACAGCGAGCTGATGGACACGCGCCACTGGCTGCCGCTGCTGGAAAAGCTCGCGCTCGGCATCGTGTCGCTGCAAGATGTGTCCACCGGCCGCTTCAACCACGTGCTGCACGCGGCCGACCTCACGCTCAAGCAGGCCTCGCGCATCGTCTGCTACGACGGCGAGGCGGCCTACGGCCTCATGCGCCTGTACGGCCTCACACGCGAGCCGCAATGGCTGGCCGCGGTCGAGAAGGCCTTCGACCATTTCATTGCCAGCCAGCATTGGCAGGTGCATGACCACTGGCTCAGCCGCTGCGTCCACGAACTCACGCACTGGAGCCCGCAGGAGAAGTACTTCCGCTTTGGCCTGCAGAACGTGGCGGGGTATCTCGACTTCGTGCTCGACCGGAAGACCACCTTCCCGACGCTGCTCGAGCTCATGCTGGCCGCGCAGCAGATGCTCCAGCGGCTCGAAGGCATGCCCGCGATGCGGCACCTGCTCGACGAGCTCGACACCGAGAAGTTCTATCGCGCGCTCGACTACCGCGCGCACTACCTGCTCAACGGCTTCTTCTGGCCCGAGATGGCGATGTACTTTCGCCGGCCGTCGAGCATCGTCGGCTCGTTCTTCATCCGCCATCACTCGTTTCGTGTGCGCATCGACGACGTGGAGCACTACCTTTCGGGCTTCGCCGCCTACCACCGCTACCTGGTGGAGCGGCGCACCTTGCCCGGTGCGGGCGGCGGCGGGAGTGCCGGCGTGGGCGGCGTGCGCGACGACGGCGCCGCCTGGACCGCGAGCGAGATGGCGCACGTCACCGGCGGCGAATGGGTCGTCAAGCCCGAGGACGGCTGGCGCGCCACCGGCGTGGCGCAGCGCTCGTTCATGCGCAAGGGCCGCGTGGTGTTCGACCACCAGGCGCGGCCGTCGAAGACGCCGCTGGCCGCCGTCACGCTCAAGGGCGTGCTGCAGCCGGCCGCCGCCGTGCTGTGCACCGACCCCAAGCCGCACCTCGACAAGCGCGTGCCCGTGCTCAAGGTGCCGAACGTGCTGCAGGCCGTGCTGGAGCTGGGCGATCATGCGCGCGCCGAGTTCACCGGCCGCGTGTGCGGCGTGCTCGGCAGCGGCGCGGCGAACGGCGTCGCCAGTGGCACCGTGGCCGCCATGCTGGCCGGCGCGCTCACCGTGTGGGGCGAGGTCGGCCAGCCCGAGGGCAACGTCAGCCTGCCATCGGGCATCGCCTGGAACATGACCTGCATGCCACGGCACGCCGCCTACTGGGTGCTGGAGATGGGCACCTCGCACATGCCGGCCTCGGCGCAGCTGGTGCGGCCTTCGCTGCTGGTCGTGACGGGGCTCTCGGCTGCGTCGCAGAAGCACCGCGGCCCGACCGAAGCCGCCGCGCGGCTCGACAGCCGGATCCTGCAGGCCATGGCGCCGGGCGGCAGCGTGGTGCTCAACCGCGACATGCCCGAGTTCGCGACCTTCGCCGAAGCGGCAACGGCGCGGCAGCTGCAGATCGTCACCTGCGGCGAGCACGAGGATGCCGACGTGCGCCTGCTCGCCTTCGACCACGGCGAGGTGCAGGCGCTGGTGGCGGGCGAGCCCTTCCAGCTGCGGCTCAATGCACCGGGGCGCCACATGGGCGCAAGCGCCATCGCCGCGCTTGCGGCCCTGCAGGCCATGCGCCTGCCGCTGGCCGCGGCGGTCGAGCCCTTCGCGCATTTCGAGCCGCCGGGCGGCCGCGGTGCGCTGCACACCATTCACATCGGCGGCGGCAGCTTCAAGCTGATCGACGAGACCTACGACGCCAACCCGAGCTCCATGCGCGCGGCGCTCGAGATGCTGTCGCAGGCCCCCTGCGAGCCGGCACGGCGCGTGGCGATCCTCGGCGACATGCAGGAGCTCGGCCCCGCCGCGCAACGCCACCACCTCGACCTCGAGGCCGAGCTGCTGGCCTCGCAGCCCGACCGCGTGCTGCTGTGCGGCCCGCTGATGCGGGCACTGCACGCGCGCATTCGTACAAAGGTTCGCTCGCACTGGTTCGTCGATGTGTCCGACCTGTCGACCGCGCTCGGCGGGCTGCTGCAGCCCGGCGACTGGGTGTTGGCGAAGAGTTCCGCAGGCGTAGGCCTGTCCCGGTTGGCCCGGGTTTTGAAAGCACTGCCATGAGCACGAGATGGGATGTACTTCCGCAATCGCCCTTCGACCATGAGGCGCCGCCGCCGCGGCGGCCGCCGATGCGCCGCTGGTGGCTGGGCTGGGCGCAGCTGCTATGCGCCTGGGTGCTCTGCATGCTGCTGTGCGCCAACATCGCACTGGTGCTGGCCGGAGCGTGAATTATTGCCTTGTAACAGTGAGGTAACAGTTGATAATGGCTCAGGCGTCATTGCACGACGGATCGGCTTTTTCCCATGATCAAGTTTCTCTTGCCCAGCCAGCTGGTTGCCGAAACGCCGGACGAGCCGGGTGCCAGTCCTTATGCCGGGGCACTGAACGCCGCGTTCCGCGCGGCCTACCCGCTCGTGAAGAGCGCGGCATGGCGTTCGCTTCCCATCAGCCTGTTCGGGCTGCTGCCCTCCATCTTCCTGCTGCAGGTCTATGACCGCGTGCTGTCGCGCAGCGGCTTCTCGACGCTCGCTGCGCTGGTGAGCGGCATCCTGTTCTTCCTGTGCGTCGAGTTCTGGCTGCGCACACGCCGTTCGCGCCTGTTGCGCAACGCGGGCGCCATCATCGACCACGGCGTTTCCGGTGCCCTGCTGCAATCGATGCTGGCCCGGCCGCTGCGCGCGCTCGAGGCACGTCCCGCCTCGGTGTGGCAGCAATACTTTCGCGATGTGGGCTCGGTGCGCGGCACTGTCACCGGCGGCCTCGCGCAATCGATCTTCGACCTGCCGATGGCGATCTTCGCGCTCGCCGTGATCGGCATCGTCGCCTTGCCGGTGCTGCCCGTGGTGGCGGCGTTTCTCGCCATCATGTCGTTCCTGGCCTGGTGGTGGGCCGACGAGGTCCGCGCCGGCCGCGTGGAAGAAGTGCAGCGCGGCCGCGGCCTCGACCGCATGACCGCCGAGATCTGCCATGCGCGCGAAACGCTGAAGACGCAGGCCAACGACGGCCCCATCAGCGACATGTGGCGCCAGACCTACAACGCCTGGCTCACCGAGAGCTTCAGCAAGAACGGCCAGATCGAGACCGCGCGCGACGGCACCACCGTGCTGCTCACGGTGTTCTCGGTCATCGTGGTGACCGTGGGCGCCGTCTCGGTGATGGAGCAGTGGATGACGGTGGGCGGCCTCGTCGCCTCGAACATGCTGGCGCTCAAGGCGCTGCAGCCGGTGGCCGGGCTGGTGTCGAACTGGCGTTCGCTGGCCACCGCCAAGGAAGCCGCCAAGCGGCTCGAGAGCGTGCTGTGCGAACCGGTCGAGAAACCGCCCACGGGCATGACCCTGCCGCAGCCGCTCGGTCGCATCACCCTGAAGGACGTGAGCTTCAGCTTCACCGACACCGCGCAGCAGCCGGTGCTGGAAAACGTCGACCTCGACATCGGCCCGGGCGGGCTGCACGTGATCGTCGGGCGCAACGGCGCGGGCAAGTCGACCATGGTGAAGCTGCTGTCGGGCCTGTACACGCCCACGCGCGGCATCGTCAGCATCGGCGAGTACGACCTCTCGCAGTTCGGCCGTGAAGAGCTGTCGCGCTGGATCAGCTACCTCTCGCAGGAGGTCTACTGGTTCGGCGGCTCGCTGATCGACGTGATGCGCCGCACGGCGCCCGGCCAGAGCGACGAGCAGATCGTCGCGGCCTGCAAGCTCTCGGGCGCGCACGACTTCATCTCGCGGCTGCCTGACGGCTACCGCACCATGATCGGCGAAGGCGGCACCGGCGTGTCGGTGGGCGAGCGGCGCAAGCTCGCGCTGGCCATGAGCTTCCTGCGCAAACCTTCGGTGCTGGTGCTCGACGAGCCCAGCAACGACCTCGACTTTCAGAGCGAGCGCAACCTGCTCGCCACGCTGCTCGCGGTGGCCAAGGTGCGCACCGTGGTGGTGGTCACGCATTCGCTGCGCATCGTCTCCGCCGCCAACGTGGTCTATCACGTCACGGGGCAGGGCAACGTGGAGCAGGGCGCGGCGGCGGTGATGGTGCCGAAGCTGTTCGGCGTGAAGAAGCCGCTGGTGGCGCTGGGCGATGCGGAAGACGGCGCGGGCGCCGCTGCCTCCCGTTCGATGGCGTGACGAACAACGAACGAAGAGCGAATGACGAGTGATCGGGGACGCGACTTGAAATCAGATTTGCCGCAGATTCTTCAGGACGAGAACGACAGGCGCGCGGCCCAGGCCTCGCCGCAGGGGCGGCGGCGGCAATGGATCATCGGCGGCGCAATCGGCGTGCTGGCGCTGGTCGGCCTCGGTTTTCCGATGGAAACCGTGGTCGTCGCACCTGGTCGCGTGATCCCCTCGGACCGCGTCAAGTCGATCCAGCATCTGGAAGGCGGCATCGTCAGCAACGTGCTGGTGAAGGAAGGCGAGAAGGTCAAGCAGGGCCAGTCGCTGGTCGAGATCGATCTTGGCGGCAGCGGCCTCAACTTCGAGGAGCTCTCGGCCCGCTACGCGGCCACGCAGGCCACGCGCGTGCGGCTCATGGCCGAGAGCCGCGGCCAGCCGCTCAAGCGTGAATCCTTCGCCGCCGACATCGACGAAAGCGTGTTCGAAGGCGAGACCGGCGCCTACCAGGCGCGCGCGCTCGAACAGCGCGGTGTCATGGCCGGCGCCGTGTCGGGCCTGGAGCAGGCGCGCAGCAAGCAGCTGGAGCAGCAGGCCAAGGTCAAGGGCCTGAGCGACCGGCTGGCGCTGATGCAGAAGGAGCTCGAAATCTCCGAGCAGCTGTTCAGCGAGAAACTGGTCGGCCAGGTCGAGGTGCTGGAGAAGCGCCGGCAGGCCGAAGGCGTGCGCAGCGAACTCGCCGTGGCGCGCCAGGGCGTGATCTCCGCCAACGCGTCCATCACCGAGGCGCAGGCCAAGATGGCCGAGGCCGAAGGGCGCTTTCGCCGGCGCGCGTCGGACGAACTGGCCACGGTGGAGCGACAGTTCGCGAGCCTGAGCGAAGACCTGGCGCGCGCGCGCACCCAGCGCTCGCGCACCGTGGTGAAGGCGCCGTCGGACGGCATCGTCAAGGGCCTGCGCAACTCCAGCCCCGGCTGGGTCGTGAAGCCCGGCGAATCCATCCTCGAGGTGGTGCCCGACGAGGACGAGATCATGGTCGAGGCGCGGCTCAACCCCAACGACCGCGGCTTCATCGAAGTGGGCCAGCCGGCGCGCGTGAAGATCACCGCCTACGACTACCTGCGCTACGGTGCCGTCGACGGCAAGGTCAAGCTGGTGGCGGCCGACGCCGACCGCGACCCCGCCATCGCCAGCGGCGCGCCGTACTACCGGCTGCTCATCAGCATGTCGCAGTCCCATGTGGGCCGCGACGAGAACCGCATCACGCCCGGCATGGAGTCCGAAGTGGACTTGCGTGTGGGCACCGATCCGTTCATCTGGTACATCCTGCGACCTGTGCTCAAGCTGCGGCGCGAAGCCTTCCGCGAACCATGAAGTACCGCCAACCGGCCGACCGACGCCGCATGGGCGCCGGCGTTGTCTGTGCAGCGTTGTGCGCGAGCTTCGTCCTGCCACCCGTTGCCTTCGCGCAGGAGCAGCAGGAGGCGGGTGCCAGGCTGTTGCTCGCGCGCCGGCTGTCTCCACCCTCGCTCGGCGCCGCGAGCTACACCCAGCAGGTGAAGCAGGCCCTGGTCGCGCTGTCGCAGGACTACCCCGAAGTGCAGACCGCGCAGGCCGCGGCCAACACCAGCAGCTACGGCGTGGATGCGGCCAGGCAGGCGCGCTACCCGCGCTTCAAGTTCGGCACCTCGTCCGGCAACTACAACAGCGGCGCGGCCAACGCCAAGACGCAGAGCTACACCGTGCTCACCGCCGAGGCGCGCGTGAGCCTCCTCGACGGCGGCGCAATGAGCGCGGCGCAGCGCGCCGCCGAAGCGGCCAACCAGGCAGACGACGAGGCCGTCGTCACCACCTCGCAGAAGGTGGTGCTGGATGCGCTCACCGCCTACCTGCAGGTGCAGCGCTTCGACCTGAAGAAGCAGATCGCGCACAAGGCCACCGAGGTGGTGGCCGAAATCTCCAAGGCCGAAGCCCGCCGCGTGGCATTGGGCGTGAGCGGCGACAACGACCTCAACATGGCGGCCTCGCGGCGCGCGCTGGTGGCCGCGCGCGAGTCCGACTTCGAGGCGCAGCGCGACGAGGCCCTTGCCAAGTTCCGCAACTACTTCAAGTTCTCGCCCAATGCCGAGTCGCTGCCCGTGCTCGCGGCGCCGGCGCAGTGGCGCATCTCCTCGCAGGAAGAGGCGCTGCGCCGCGCCGAGTCGCGCAGCACCGAGATCGCCGAGGCGCAGGGCCGCATCGACCGCGCCAAGGCGCTGGCCGACCAGCAGGACGCGAGCCTCTACCCCTCGCTCGACGCCGTGCTCGTGAAAAGCAAGGACCCGCGCGGCGTGTCGCCGCAGGACCCGACGCGCGCCGCCTTCGAACTCAACTGGAACTTCGGCAACGGCTTCGACCGGCAGCTGCGCCTGAAGTCGGCGCTGGCCGAAGTCGCCAACCAGGAAGCCAAGCTCGAAAGCGTGAAGCTCAACCTGTTCGAGCTCACATCGGCATCGTGGGCGCGCACCGTGTCGGGCCGCGAGCGCGAGCGCCAGCTGATGGAAGCCGTGAGCACGGCCGGCCAGGCCTTCCGCGGCCGCCGCCGCCTCATGGAGTTCGGCCGCGAGACCCTGCCCAAGGTGCTCGACGCGCAGCTTGACTACTACACCCTGCTGTTCGACTACATCGATGGCGTGTTCGACCTGCGCATCTCCGAGCTGCGCCTGGCGCGCACCACCGGCGAACTGCGCATCGACCCGGCCGGCCCCAACGGCTGGATCGACCGCCTCTTCGGCGCGCCGAGGCGGCAGGTGCTGACGGAAGACGGGCTGCTGGGTGCGCTGTGCATCTCGAGCAACACGGCGTGTGCGAGCGAGCCCGTTGCCGAACGCACCGTGGGCACGGCAGGAGCGAACCCGCCGCTGCGCAAGGCCTCGCGCCTGTCGACGCGCTGAGAGATCAGGCGTCCTCGGGGATGCCTGGCTCGCCGTCCAGGATCTGGTACTTGCGCATCTTCTCCCACAGCACCTTGCGGCTGATGCCCAGGTGCTGCGCGGTGTCCTGGCGCTTCCAGTCGTTGATCTCCAGCGCCGCGATGATGCGGTTGCGCTCGCTGCTGTTCCAGCCCTTGCGGTCGCTGCTGCCATCGAGCGAGCCGTTGCCGTTGCCCATGCCGTTGCGCTCGCTCGGGGTCGCCGGTGCCGGCGTGCCGCGCGTGAGCGCAATCGCGCGCTGGATCAGGTTCTGGTCCCAGCCGTGCAGCTGCCGCGCGATCACGCCCACGCGCTCCGCGAGGTTGCGCAGCTGCCGCACGTTGCCTGGAAAGTAGGTCTCGGCCACCGCATCGCTGAGCCAGTGCGGCGTTTCGCCGAGCGCTTCGAGCTCGTCGCCGAGCACGTTGCCCAGCAGCGCCTTGAAGATCGCGATCTTGTCGACCTCGCCGCGCTCCTCGAGGCTGGGCACGTGCAGCTCGATCACCGCGAGCCGGTAGAACAGGTCGGCGCGAAACTCGCCGCTCGCCACCATCTCGCGCAGGTTGCGGTTGGTGGCCGCCACCAGCCGGAAGTCGACCCGCACCGGCGCCGTCGCGCCCAGGCGCGTGACCGCGCTGTCTTCCAGCACGCGCAGCAGCTTCACCTGCTGGTAGCGCGGCAGGTCGCCGATCTCGTCGAGAAACAGCGTGCCGCCCGTGGCCTGCTCGAAGTAGCCGCGGTGCGCGTGCACCGCGCCCGTGAACGAGCCCTTGGTGTGGCCGAAGAACAGCGACTCGAAAAGCCCGTCGGGAATCGCGCCGCAGTTCACCGCCACGAACGCGCCCTTGCTGTAGTGCTGGTGCCCGAGGTGCAGCTGCTGCGCGATGCGCTCCTTGCCCACGCCCGTTTCGCCGCGCACCAGCACGCTGTGGTTGCAGTCGGCAAAGGCGCCCACCTCGGCCAGCAGCGCCTTCATCGCCTCCGAGTGCGCAACAAGCACGTCGGGCGCCTGCGGCGCCACTTCGCGCGCGCGCAGCTGCCGCACCAGCTTCGCGACCATCGTGCGCAGCTCGGCGCAGGTGAAGTCGTAGGGCAGCACGTGCAGGTACTCGGGCGGATAGGTGCGCGAGTCGCGCTCGCGCGACCCCGCCGCGACCCAGATCACCGGCATGCCCTGCAGCAGCTCGGTCGCATGCGCCAGCCCGCCGCTGTCGATGACGGTGACGCTGATGATCGCCACCGACGGGCGCAGCGCCGTGCCGCGGTCCTGCGGCGGAGGCGGCATGCCGTCGGCCCGGATCACCTCCACGTCGAAGCTCGCCATGCACCGCGCGATGCGGTCGAGGATGTCGGCTTTGCCTTCCCAGACAAAGAGGTCGAGTTCGTCGAAGTTGGGGGCACTCATGAGAATCGATTCAATAAACCAGTTGTGCGCCGCCCTGACACGACAGCCGTGCTCCAACTTCGGTCTTTGCGAGATCGATGCCGAGCGCAGTAAGCAGGGTGTTCACCAAGGGGTCGATGAGAGGCGAGAGAACCGCGGAGATCGCCTGCCGAAGCAAACCGGCGACTACGTCGATGGTGTTTCCCACGCCCGCAAGAAGGTCGCCCAGGGGGCTGTCGACCGATGGCTTGTACATGTGGATGTCGAGCTGTGCCAAGGTTTGGCTGAGGCCACCTACGAGATTGCTCGCGGCGACGGGTTGGTACGGCGTGGGTAGCTGCGTGGCCGAGATGTCGGGCAGGTTGGCATCCGTAGGCGCTGCGAACTCGAGCGTGTCGCTCGAGCCCAGGACAGGCGTGTTGGTCATCAGGCCGATGCCGCCACCGGCGAAAGCCTGGCGATCCGCGATGTTCTTGTCTGCGACCCAGGTATTTCCCTTTTTCCAGGAGTAGGAGCAGAGCACCACGCAAGTCTTCTTGACAGTCATCGAGCCAATATCGACCAGGGGAACGGGTTCCACATTCGGAGGATCCTTACTGGCGAAGGCTTGTGCGGCGGCATCAGCGGCACTGTTGCCGATCTTGCCCACACGTAGCGTGGCGGCCGAGGTGTCTGCAATCACGGAAAGCGTCTTGCTCCCGTCCGCAGGGCAGCCGTACTTGTCGACGCGCGCCTTGCCCGCCGCAATATCGAGGTTGATGTCGATGCGAAACGGCGATGAAACCAGGCGCAGGTCCGTCACATTGCTTTCGCATCCGATGCAGATCACGTTGCTCAACGCGCCGACCAGGTCCAGATGAAGAAGGTTATTGAGCAGATCGGTCACCGGCTGCGTCAGTTTGAAGACCTCATTGGCTAGGTTGAAGACGCCGGTAAGTGCGGTCGTGAAGTCCACCGATATCAAAGCACGCACCTGTGCCGTCCGAACGCGAATGCCGTTTTCCCCCAAGGGGTCCAGCATGGCCAATTCGGGGTTTCCGATGGCCGAGGTTTGCGGCGGTTCGATGACTTTGACGGTGGTGACCACGTTGGCAAGGCCAAGCAGGTTTGACGGGGCACTGAGGGACACTGCACTCTGGCTATTGGCCAGCTGAACGAAGGCCTGCGTCAGCTGGAAGGCCTGCAGATTGAGGTCCAGTGCGCTGCTGGGCGTACCCGTGGCAACCCCGAGAATCTCGGCAACGCTGAGCTGGACATTGGAAACCTGTGTCGTCAGCCCGGTCATGTCGTTGAAGCCGTTGAGCGCTATCCCCGTCAGCGCGCCATTTTTCTCGAGAACCGTGGCCAGCGCCTTCAACATCTTTCCCGCGGTGATGTTCGAGTTGAGCACCTGCTCGTACTGACCGGCCTGCAAGCCGACCTGAAGCGCGATGGCATCCAGGAATGACAGCAGGTTGATCTGCGTGGTCACGAGACCTTGCCAGCCGACTGCTGTGAGGGCCACATTGCCGCCCAGGAGCTTTCCGAAGACCGTGTCCAGCAGCGCGGACTGGGTCGAGTCGACGGAAAGCAGCGTGCTCCGGATGCTGAGCACCGCCTGCGGTATCGACTGGTACGCGATGGCGGAAACGACGATCGAATGCTGGGTGTTTCCGGTGAACGAGAGCGGCAGCATCGAAGGGCTCCGCGTGATGGAAACGCGCACTGCATTCAACTTCTCCCCGGCATTCGGCGCGCCGAAGTAAAGCGGGGGGGCGCGAAACACCGGGTCCCAGTTGCCGCATACCACCTCGGCGTCCGTCAGCGGGTCGATGCCGGCCGGAAAGTTCTTTGCGGCGTTGTCCTTTGCAGCCTGCTGAGCAACGCCGCATGCGGACGGCTTGAGTGCCTGGGCGCCTGCCAGTGCGGCTAAATCCACCGTCTTCTGAAGCTCCCGCTTCATGAAGAACAGGTAGCCGAGTTCCGTACCGATCAGAACGATCAGTATCAGACTCATTGCGATGGCCGTGTTGACCATGATCGATCCGCGATGCCGTTGGCGAGATGATTTCGATGCGTTTCTCATGATGCCTTTCAGGACGGAAGCACGGCGGTTGTCTGGCCCGTCAGCGTGTCCGGCATCCAGCGGCTGGTGTCCAGAAGAGGCAGCGTAGGCAGCAGACGGTTGGCGCTGTAGGGATAGGCCACGGTCACGACCGCTCCCGTGGCAGGCGCGGAGCCGCCTGCACCCGTCAACACCACATTCACGTTCACGTGGCTCTTGATCCAGCCTAGGCGGCTCGCCATGTCTGCACTGCTGGCTTCCGGCACGACCAGCGAACCCGCCAGGGATTCGTGGATGGCGTCCTGGACCCTCTGCCTGCGCAGGGCGTCATCCGAAAGACCCATCATGGAAGGCTGCGATAGCGCGCGTGCGCCGTCTTCGGCGGCTCGCGACACGGTCTGCTGGACGTACAGGACCGCCCCGAACGTAGCGATGCCGTAGATGGCAAGGAACAGGAATGTGAAGACGAATGCGAACTCGATCGCTGCAATGCCACGCTGGCGGCATCGGTGGCCGGCAGCGGACCGGAGCCGTTCCCGCGCCGTTGCGATGCGCTTCGTCATGGTGTTCTCCCGTCGAGCAGCATGCTCGCCTTGGCAACCAGGGTGTCGGGCACGGCAAAAGCGGGCAGCGGCGGCAGCATGTCCTTGAGGCCCGATGCGGTGATCGTGACCACGATCTGGCACCGCTGTTCCCACAGGATGCTGCACACGCGGGTGGCCGAGCAATCGTTGCTGGCCACTTGGCAGATCTTCGCATCCACGGTGGGCGCGACAGGCAGCAGGCCGCTGGCCTGGTCGCGCGCGACGTCGTGCGCTTTGGCAGCCCTGGTGGTCGCGCCGACCGGATACCGAAGCGCTGCCCGTGCACCATCCTCGGCGGCATTCTGCAATCCGAAGCGGATGGCGAAGAGAACGCCGTAGCAGATGATGGCGTAGAGCAGGGTGAAGAAGAGCAGGAACGCGATGGCGAACTCGAGCGCATAGACGCCACGTTGGGTACGCGGATTCGTCCTGGAGCGCGAGAGCTTCATGGTGTGCCGTCGTTCGAAAAGCGAAGCCCGGCGGCTACCTGCCGCCGCCTGCGCTGCTGCCGGTCTTGACTGTCGAGTTCAGGCGCTCGGGAATCGGATACTCGAAGCTCTTCAGATAGCGTTCATAGCTTCGGCGTGCGACATCACCCGCAATGGGGCGCGCCGTGGGCGATGCGAAGCTGCCGTCTCGCTGCCTTGCGAGCAGGCTCGTCGCGGCATCGCCAACTTGCAGGGGCGGTGCTTCGTCGTACTCGGCCTCTTCCTGCGGTGCGGCTTTGGCCGTGTCGTCTTGTGCGGGCGCGTTCTGTGCAGAGGCGATGGCGGCGGCCAGTGAGAGAGAAAGGCCGACCATCGGCCCGGCGGCCCTCAGGCGGGAAAAAGGGTTCTTCATTCTGTGCCTCGTGAGATCGAACTGCGGGAAGTCATTGCGCCTGCATTGGCCTGCTGGCCGCCCATGCCGGGCCAGCGCGCCGCCTTGAGCTTGAGCGGCGCCGTGCTGTCGTCGTAGATCGATGTCCCCATGGTCGCCGCTCGGGGGAGCGGCTGCACGGCAGAGAGCGGCGCACTGCCCAGTTGCCGTGCACTCTCGCGAATCGCTTCGCGCGTCGCGGGCGACATGCGGTGGGCTTCCATCAACGCGTCGGCTTGCGCTCTTTGCTGCGTGACTTCGAGGTACAGCGCAAGGTTGGCTTGTGCCTGGGGGTTGTCGGAGCGCAGTTGCAGTGCCTGCATCAGCGGCAGGCGCGCCTGCGAGATGAGCCCTGCGCGGAGGCTGGCGTAACCCAGGTCGCTCAGGAGCACCGCATCGGTCGGATTGCGCCGTTGTGCTTCCTTCAGCAGCGCAACGGCTGTGGGATAGTCGCTGCGCCCGCCCGCCAGCAGTCCGAGGCCGTGGTAGCCGGCGCCCTCCAGCGGCGTGCCGATCAGGCGCTTGTAAGCTGCCTCGCTCCCTGCAGTCTCGCCCGTCTGGCGCAGCGCGTCGGCGCGCATGCGGCTCGAATCAGGAGAGGCACCCCAGCGCTGTTCGAGCGCATCGATGTGTGCAAGCGAAGCGAACCACAGGCCGTCCGTCTGCATCTGCTCGACGAGCTTCATGTACGTTGCGGCGGTGTCGATGTTCGCCGCGTTCTTTTGCGTCGCGGCAGCCTCTGCGGCCATCCGCTGTTGCGCATCGGCCGCAGCCGGATACAGGCCCTTGGGCCCGCCGCAGCCGGCCAGCATCATCAGAGACGCAAGCAGCGCGCAGGCGCACTTCGAGTCATGCAAGGCGATGTTCATTTGGACATGGCTCCCAGGGAACGGATGATGGCGATGAAGCCTGGGCCGGCGGTCACGATCACGAGCGCCGGCAGGAGCGTGCTGACCATCACACCGGTCATCTTCACGGTGATCTTGCCGATGCGCGCTTTCATCTCCGACTTGCGGTGTTCGCGCAACCGGTCGCTGAATATGCGCAGGGGTTCCTGGACGGCGCCGCCGTGGCGATCGACCTGCACGAGCAGGGAAACCATGCCCGCGAGGTTGTCGTTCGCATGCAATGTGCCCAGGCGTGCCAGCGAATGCTCGCGTGTGCGGCCGCGGCTGTATTGGCTGTTGGCGAGATTCAGCTCGTAACCCAGCACCGGCATGACGTGCGAGAAGTCGTTGGCCATGATCTGCAGGCTCTGGTCGAGGCTCAAGCCCACACCCTGAAGAAGCCGCAGGAGATCGATGAAGAGCGGCAGCTCATGCGCCACGCGTTCGCGCCGTTTGGCGGCCAGTCGGCCGAGCAGCCACTTCGGAACCATGAAGCCGATGCCGATGGCCGACGCCGCGATGATGGTGAGCTTTCTCGTCGAGACCGCTCCGGGCCAGAACAGCAGCGCCAGCGTGGGCAACAGAATGGCCAGCGCGAGCCGTGTGACCAGAAAGACGAGCTGCGCCCGCGCCGAGGAAAATCCGCACTGGTCGATCAGCCGCCGGTCTTCGTCGGCCACCAGGGCCTTGCCGATCCGGGTGTTGAGCCAATGCAGCGGGAGGTCGGCACCGGCGCGCCTTGCGGCCTCGACTTCCGACAGGCCATCGACGACCGGCGAGACGACCGCATCGTCGCGATGGAGTGCGCGGCCGATGGCCTTGCCGCGCCGCGCGCGCCGCGCTTCGTTGACCATCAGGCCCGCCGCCGCGGTGCAAAGACCGAGCGCCAGCAGCGCGAGGCTCCATGCGGCGAGCTGCGTGGGAGTGAACGTCATGTCAACCTCGCCAGGCGATAGAGCAAAACGGTGCCGAGCAGCTGCAGGCCCACCGCGCCGAAAATCATCATCTGGCCGGTGGAGTCGTGCCACATCCGCAGGAAGTAGCCCGGGTTGGAAATGATGATGAAGCCGCCCACGCCCAATGGCAGGAGACCGAGGATCCACGCCGACAGCCGTGTTTCGGCCGACATTGCGACGAGTTCGTGTTGGGCCTGCTCCCGGTCGCGCATGAAGTTCGCAACGCGCTCCAGCAGCAGGTCCGCGCGCCCTCCGTAGCGCACGCCCAGCCCGAGGATGGATGCCAGGAGATACATCTCCTCGACGCGCACGCTGGCTGCCGTCTGGTGCAGCGCACGGTCGAGGTCCACACCGGCGCGCACCAGGTTGGCCGCGCGCTCGAGATAGTTTTGCAGCGGCGCCTGCGTGGATGAAATCGCCAGTTGAAACGCGGCCTGCGTGGAGTTGCCGATGGTGATGAGGCGCACCATCGAATCGATGAATGCGGGAAGCTGCCCGACCAGTTGGCGGCGAAACTTCTGAAGGCGCAGCCACAGCCCGAACAGAGACAGGGCCAGTAGCACGACGAACGTCCCAGCGGCGCTGATCCAGCCGGCGAACAGGCCGGCCACCGCGCTAAGTGCCACGATCGCGAAAGCGCACAGCGCGATCGCCTGTACCGAAACGGCGCCTTCCAGCCAGGAGGGCAACAGCGCCTGCAGGCGTGCCTTGTGCGTCGGCTCCGGTGGCGGCTCGCCGCCAGCATTCATCCACGGGTCTGCCGCGATGCCGCTGCCAGGCGTGTCGATGAACGAGGTGCGCGGCGAAGCTGATAGCGAAGCTTCCACGGCGACAGCCACGGCCTTGGCCTCGAGTTGCTGTGCCAGGTGGCGGTAGGCGGCTCGCCGCTCCTGGCGCCCGCGCGCCCATTGCCAAAGCAGGATGCCTGCCGCCGCGAGCAGCAGCGCAAGACACGCCATGCCCAGCAGGATCTCATCCACGGCGGTCCCCTTGCGCACGCGTCATCATCTGACGGAAGCGGGTGATCTTGGGCGAGTGAGGCGCGATGCCGAGGGATATCCATCGGTCGCGTTCTTCGCCGTCGGGCGACACGATCGGGTCGTAGCGGTAGAGCTCCTGCATCGCCACGACGTTGTCGTTGACGCCTGTGATCTCGCTCAGCGAGACGATGCGCCGCTGACCGCCCGACATGCGCCCGATCTGCACGATGAAATCGATGGCATTGGCAATCTGGCGGCGCAAGCTCACTTCGCTGCCCTGGTAGCCCGCAAAGCCAGCGAGCATCTCGAGACGGTAGAGGCATTCGCGCGGGGAACTGGCGTGGATGGTGCCCATCGAGCCTTCGTGGCCGGTGTTCATTGCCTGCAGCATCTCGATCACCTCGGCGCCCCGGACTTCACCGACGATGATGCGGTCCGGCCGCATGCGCAGGCTGTTGCGCAGCAGGTCGCGGATCGAAACCACGCCGGTGCCGTCGAAGCCGCCGGGGCGGCTTTCGAGGCGCACCACATGAGTGTGGCCGAGCGAGAGTTCCGCCGTGTCTTCGATCGTGATCACCCGTTCGGCGGGCGGAATGAAGCTCGCGAGGGCGTTGAGCAGCGAGGTCTTGCCGGAGCTCGTGCCGCCGCTGACGAGAATGTTGCAGCGCGCGCGCACGGCGATCTCGAGCAACTGGGCCATGCCTGCGTCGAAGGTACCGAGCTTGACCAGGTCTGCCGGTGTGAGCGGCTCCTTGCGGAATTTCCGGATCGATACAGAAAGCCCGTCGATGGCCAGCGGTTCGATGATGACGTTGATGCGTCCCCCGTCGGGCAGCCGCGCATCGACCATCGGGTTGGCTTCGTCAAGCCGACGGCCCAGCGGTGCGAGGATGCGGCGCACGATGCGCATCACGTGCTCGGTGTCGGCGAAGCGCAGCGTCTCGCGTTCGAGCACGCCATTGCGCGATACGTAAACGTTCGTGTGCCCGTTGATGAGGATGTCTTCCACCGCGGGATCGTTGAGCAGGTCTTCCAGCGGCCCGAATCCCGCCAGTTCCTTGGTGAGCGCATCGGAGATGAGCTGCATCTCGCGGTCGTTGATCGGCACCCGCCGCAGCCGTACGAAGCTGTCGACTTCCAGCTCGACGAACTGCTGGATCGATGCGCGCGACCAGCGGCCGAATTCCGCGCCGAGCTCCTCGATGCGGCTGAGCAGATGGTCGTGCGTCCAGCTCTTGATGTCCTGGAACTGCTGCGAATTGATGAATGCCTGATCGTCGTCGGCAAATTCGATTTCGGTGGACATTGGCTCAACTTTCGTTTGAACTCTTCCAGAGCCCGGTGATTTGCGACATCAGTGCAACCCAGCGCTGATCTTTGGCCGGCGGTCGGCCCGACACGGACATGTACTGCTGATGGAGGCTTCGAGCGAGGCCTGTGACAGCTTGCGAATAGGGATCGCTGCGCGCGGTGCGTACCAGCATTTCCCCGCGGCTTGCCGCGGCCAGCAGCGCAGCGCTGCGCGCAGGCAGCACGTGCAGCAGCGGCAATTCGAGACGTTCGGCAATGTCCTTCGCCGACAGGCCGACATGGCTGTCGAACTTGTTCACGACCAGGGAAAGATGCTCGGTCTCGATGCCTCGCGCGCGGAGCTCTTTCAGCAGGTTGGCAGTGGAGACGATGGCGCCGATGCTCTGGTCGCACACGACCCAGGTCTGCTGTGCTTCGTGCAGGGTTTGAGCGATGAAGTCGATGGTCGAGAAGCCGCCGAGGTCTGCGATCTGAAAGTCGAAGAAGTCGGAGAGTCTCCTGATCAGCGCTACGGAATCGGCGTGCGAGATCTCGCGCACCTGCGACAGGCTCGCGGGCAGCGGCAGCACGGCGACGCCGCTGGTGTGGTGTGCAAGAGCCGTGTGCAGCAGCGTCTGGTCCAGGCGTCGCAGGTTGCGTACGCCGTCGACGAAGCTGAAGCCGCTCTGGGTGTCCAGGTAAAGCAGTCCGTCGCGCGCAGGAAGACCGAGATCGAGCAAGGCCACGCCGTGTCGCGTTGCGCGCGATTGCGGTCTCGCGGGTGCGTTGGACAACTGGGTGTGCAGCATCAGGGCCAGGCTGGTCGCAAGTGTGGTCACTCCCAACCCGGCACGCGCGCCAAGCAGCGCAAGGGTGCTGCCGCGGGTACCGCCTTGCAGGCTGCTGCGGCGCTCGAGCAGTGTTTTCAATGTGGTCACTGCCTCGGTCGGCGCCGCCGCGACGTCGACGAAATCGTCGACACCTGCGCGCAGTGCCGCAAGCATCGCGGCGGGCTCCGCGGACGTTCCCATGGCAAGCACTGGCAAGGCGGGCCAATCTCTCTTCAAGCGCTGGTGAAGCTGGCTCGCACCAGTCACCTGGTCGGATGAGAAGTCGATGAATATCGCGGCCGGGCCGAGCAGGGCGATGCGCTCGTCGATTGACTTCGCGTCCGGAGCAAGCACGACTACGGAGCCCACCCGCCCGAGCGCATCGGTCAACCACGTGATGTGGCTGCCGTTGCTCGATGCGAACAGGTAGGTTTCCGCGCCTGTTTCGGGAATGCCGTCGCGTGGTGCGTTCATGAGGTCAGCATTTTTCTGGCGTTCACACTGCTGTTTCTTCAACGCGAGAAGCCGGGAAGCGCGGTGTTGGCTGCGCCGCCCAGGAAGATCGAGCGCCACACCGCGCCGTCGCGTTGTTCGGCGGTGCCCGGCAGGAACGGGGCGAGATCGGTGTTGCGTGCGATCGGCTTGACCAGATGCGGCGTCACCATGATCACCAGCTCCTTCTCGCTCATCTGGTACTTGTTCTGCCTGAAGAAGGAGCCGAGAACGGGGATGTCGCCGAGCAGCGGCACCTTGTCGACGTTGGACGACGTGGTGCGGCTCACCAGACCGCCGATGACGAAGCTCTCGCCATCGCCGAGTTCGACGGTCGTGTCCGCGCGGCGCGTCGTGATCGCGGGAACCGCGACGCCGTCGATGCTCAAGGCGTTGGTGTAGTCGAGGTCGCTCGCCTCCGGAGCGACCTTCAGGACGATGCGGTCGTTCGACAGGACCGTAGGGGTCACCGACAGGCCGATGCCGAAAGGCTTGTACTCGATGGTTGTTGCCCCAAGGCTTTGCGGTACTGGAATCGGCAACTCCCCACCAGCAAGGAAGCTAGCGCTCTGGCCCGACATGGCCACCAGCGTCGGCTCTGCAAGTACTCGCGCGAGGCCGTTGCCTTCGAGCAGGTTCAGCGTCAGCTTCATGCCGCGGCCCTTGTTGGCATTGCCAAAACCCAAGGCAAGACCGAATGCATCCGCCAGAACGCCGCCCGGCGTGGTGTTGCTGAAGCTGAAGCCATGGCTGTTGGGGCCATAGGAGGAAAGGTTGAATCCCGCTTCCTTCAACACGCTCCGGCTGAACTCGACGACCTTGACTTCGACCTGGACGGTGTGGCTTCGGACGTTCACGACCGACCGGTCCTGCAGCGCAGTCTTTTCATCGGCGCTTGAAAGGGCGATATCCGTGGCCTGCTGGTGCGCGGGGAGACTGTCGGTGGAGCCGGTCAGCACCGCCGCGCGGCGACGGACTTCCACGGCATACGTGGTGGCTGCGGGGCTGCCCTTTTCCCAAACCATCAAGGTCGTGCGTCCTGCCGCCTTACCCGTCATGATGAGGCGCGCACCGGGCGATCCCGCGGCCTTGCGGGTCAGCGTGACGCCGACCACGGCCTCGTCGGCGATGGCCATGCGATCGATGCCCTTGTCGACCAGCAGTTCCTGCTGGGTTCCCGCCTGCATCACGAGCGCAATGGGCTGCCGCGCGGGAGGTGTCTTTGTCTCCGGGCCAGCTGCCTGCGAAGCGGGCGGCACGATACCGAGCGAGACCAGGCACAGCGCGACGAGCGCAAGGCGAAATGGAGGCCGCCGATTCCTTGTGAACTGGCAGGGCAAATGCGGCATGTGTCTTCTTTCTTGAACTTGGACGGTCATTGGCTTGGCCGATCAATAGCGCATGGTTTCGCTTCGCTCGCCGCGGATCACTTCAACTTCGTTGCCTCCCCGCGCGGTCGGTGGGCCGCTGCGGGAGATTGCGTTTCCAGCCGGCGCATTGCGTGCCACTGCGTTCGCGCGGCGGGTGTTGTCGGTCGTGCCGCCAGAAACGAAATCCACCGCGGTCAAGCCTGCTTGAGCCTTGTCCAGCCCTTCGAGCGGGGCTCGACGCGGCGCGCCGGGCTTGGCCGGCGCGGGTTGCAATGCGGTCGGAAGTTCTGCGAAGAGCTTGGGATCGGGCTCGGCCGAGTCAGTCGGATTGCGCAGCGCCAGCAACAGCCGCCCACTGGATTCGCCCACCGTCAGGCGATTGATTTCGTCGACCGCGACCGCCAGAACAGCGGTTCTCGCCGCTTCCGCGCGTTGGGCCTGCGGCTGTCCCGTTCCGGCCTTGCCGTCCGCCCCCTTGGGTGGCAAACCGTCGACGGAGGCACTGCCGAATGCCAGCACGCGCTTGCGTGCGAGCAGCAGCCGCGCCTGGCTCCGGTCGACGTCCTTGTTGTCCGACTTGAACATCACGAAGACATCGACGAAGTCGCCTGGCTGGACCTTGTTTCCGACGCCCATGAGCTCGTCGGCCTTGACCGCCACCGCACGTTCGCCCTCCGCCACGCGCAATGCGAGTCCTGAGACGAGCTGGCCTTGAAGCAGCGGAGTGCCTTCGCCGAGGTCCATCACCGGCACACGTCCGATGGCATCCGCCGTTTCCTGGAACGCGCCCGCGGGGTTGATGGGCAGGCGCTCGACGCGAATCGCGTCGGCGGAAATGGCTTGTCCTGCCGGCAAGGGCTTCGATGCGACCACCACCGCATACGTCATCACCACCGGCGCCTTTGCTGGCGCGGCTATCGGAGCGGTGGCTGCTTTTGCAGGGGGAGCCTGCCTGCTGAGCATCCATGCATAGCCACCGAGCGCAATGGCAAGCAGCACGAGAATGGCGGCGACTATCTTGGTGAGATGGATCATGGGCGGCATTTAGAAGAAGGAATGTGCGCAACCGGAAAATCGACGACTGGCGGCTTCGCCGCCATGTGTGCGATCAACTCTGTCGCCCCCAGATCAGCCATACCGCGGTGGCCAGTGCCAGATAGGCTGCATAGGGAACAACACGAGGCCGGCGTCCGGACGGCGCCATGCCGTCGGCAGCAGAGCGTTGGTGCGCAAGCATCAACGCGAGCCGGGGAAGCACGGGCCAGCGCAGCAGCGCCAGCCAAAGAATGCCGTGGAGGGCGGCGAGCAGACTGCCGCCGATCCAGATGGGGAGGAGTGCCATGGGGCCGACCCATAGACCGAGAGCGCCAGCGAACTTCACGTCGCCCGCTCCCATGACGCCTGTGGCATAGAAAAGCAGGAGTGCGCCGAATCCGGCGGCAAAGCCAAGCAACGCTTCCGACCAGCCGATTCCCACGGGTTGAAGCCCGAGGGCGAGTTGTACGAGCGCGGTGGCGGCGCCCGACAAGACCAGCCAGTTGGAGACGGTGCGCCTGCGGAAGTCATGGACGGCAATCAAGGCCAGCCAGAAGAGCAGGAGGGATTCCAAACGCAAACCGAAGACCTCAGGGAGTCGCCTTGGGCAACTTGCCGCCGATGTAATTGAACATGTCGATCAGTGCCTTGCCGATGCCAGTTGTCTCGGAAAAGATGCCGATCAAGATAATTGCCATCAACCCCGCAATAATTCCATATTCAATTGCGGTAGCACCTTCTTCATCGCGCAGAAAACGAGCAATAGATCCAAGCATGATTTCCCTTTCCAGGAGTGTTAACAAAGACTTGCAGGTGAATGTTATACAGCGTAACTCTGTGTATCAACCAGGAAGTAGCTAGTACTTTTGTCTAACGGGTACTGAGCGAAAGAGATAAAGCAGGATGGCGGCCAGCCTTCCGCCGCCCGGAATCAGAAACGGCCTGCCCAACCGATTGACAGTTTGGAAACGAATATTTCCCTCTGTACGACACATGTGACCTCCCATAAAGATGGGATGTGTCGTTACGTCGCCGGGAACGCGCGAATGGGAAACGTTACGGGAACAAATGCGTTACGTGTTACGTAGCGCAGGCCCTCGGTGGGTCAGATGTAACATTGAAAAAAGGACAATCTCGTGAGCAAAAAGTCACGAGATCACGGGGTGGCCTCGCCGCCGGGAGGGCTTCAACCGGGCCTCAGCCCAGGATTTCTTCGTGAAATAGCTTCCAGTCGGTACCCTGGCGTAACCAGTACTGGCGCCGGGAGCGTCCACTCTTTTCGCCTTCGAACACCTCGCCGAAGGTAACAATCATGGTGTCGTCACCGTCCCGCCAGTGGAGGTAAGACATGTCCTTGAGCTGTACGCGCTTGCCCTGCGCGTATTTCACTTCGTCGTCGACAGCCGAAATTCCTTCGGTGGATTTCTTGCTGCTGCGCTGGAAATCGGGCAAATAGAATTTCTTCAATTGCGCTTCATTTCCATTGGCCCGCGCATCTTTCCAGCCATTGATTGCGCCGGTAATCGATTGCGACTCTTTTTCCGCCTGAGGCTGCGTTATCCATTGCAGGCTGCGCGCGGTCACCACCGGGGTGGCGCCGATCTGCACTTTCCGCAAAAGCTGCTTCAGGTCGGGATTGGCCATGACCACGCAGCCGTCGCTCGCCAGCGGCGCCCGCGCGAACTGCTGGGGTGGGGTGCCGTGCAGCCAGATGCCGCCGCCAGTCTTGCCGCGCCGCAGGTCGTATGGGTTGGGGTAGTTGATGGGCAGGGCGCCCGCGCCGTAGAAGTCCTTCAGCGACTTCGGGTCGAGGCTGCTGGTGATGTAGTACACGCCCAGCGGAGTGCGCGCATCGCCTTCGGTGGCCTTGTCGGTGCCTGACTTGCCGACCGAGATGTAGTAGTCGGCCGTGAGCCTCAGGCCCTTGTCGGAGTTCTCGAACAGGTACAGCCGCGAGCGCGAGGCGTCGACGGCAATGGCATAGCGGCTGCGGGTGGAGAGCGCCAGGAACTGCGACGGCACGGTGTTGGCCGGCGGCCGCTCGCGCAGGGCCTGCAGGCGGCGCTTCGATTCCTCGTGCAGCTCGGCCATGGCCGGGCTGCCGCGCATCTTCGCGATGCTGGCGGTGTCGGGCAGCGCGTTCGACGGGGGCACCTGCGCCGCGAGCAGGTCGCCGTAGACGAGCTGCGCGAGCTGGAAGTTCGGATAGTCGCGCACCAGGTCGCGGGCCTTGGCCAGCGCGGGGCGGGCCTGGCCGCGGCCGAACATTTCGTAGACCGCGATCAGGCGTGCCTCTGCGTTGCCGGCTTCCTGGATGGGGGCCGCGTTGGAGGCGGGCTTTCGTGCGGGCCTTGCCGTGGCACCAGCCGTTCGGGCTTCTGCTGCAACCGCGCCCTTCCTGCTTTTGGGCTGTGCCTTGGCCGAAGACCGGCCGGCGGAGCGGTTGCCTGCGTGGCCGCCTGCCGTGGCCTTGGCCTTGGCGCTGCTGCCTGTCTTGGTGTTGTTCGACGCCAGTGCCGCACCGGGCGCTGCAAGCATCAGCGCGGAAGCGGTCATCAGGGCTGCGAGCAGCTGTCCGCTGCGCAGACGGAACGGGGGATTCTGAAGCCGGCCGTGCCGGACGATGTCTGCCACTAGCCGCCGACGCTTTCCTTGCGAATGTGCCAATGATTGCCGGAGCGCTGCATGTCCAGCGTCTTGCGGCTCGAGACGTTGAGGTTGTCCGCGCGATAGATCTGGCGGAACTTGGCGGTCGCGGTCTGTCCGTCGACCTTGATCGCGAGGTTCTCGATGTTCACGCTGATGCTCGTCTTGCCGACGATGCGGGCGCGGCGGTCTTCTTCCCAGCTCTTGCGGCTCTGGCCGCCCGCGGGGGCGAAGTCGGGGCCGTAGGCCGCGAGGTAGCGCTCCATGTCCTGGCTGGCCCAGGCCGAAGCCCAGGCACGCACGGCCGACTCGACTTCGGCATTGGACGCGGTGCTGGCCGCAGGCGCCGGTGCGGGCGCTGGCGCCGGCGTTGCCTCGGGCGCCTTGGGCGCGGCGGCTACCGGCGCAGGAGCGGCCGCGACCTTGGCCGGCGGCGGGGCGGCAGGGGCTGGCGCGGGAGCAGGTGCCTTGGCCACGGGTGCCGGTGCTGGCGCCGCCGAAGCGACCACGGCCGTAGGCTTGCCACCCACCGGCGTCGGCGTGAAGAGCGTGCGGATCACCGCCAGCTTGGGCTGCACGGCGGTGTTGTTCTGGTCGAGCTGCAGCGCCTTGCTGTAGGCCTGGCTGGCCAGCCGCGCATACACGTCGCCGAGGTTTTCCTGGGCGGTGGCGTAGCTGGGATTGGTGCGGATCGCACTTTCGAGCGCGCCGCGTGCCTTGTCGAACTGGTTCTGGCTCGCGTAGATCACCGCGAGGTTGTTGTACGGCTCGGGCAGTTCGGGCGCATCTTGCGTGAGCTGCGTGAAGGCGGCGATGGCCTCTGCACGCTTGCCGGTGTCGAGCTGGATCACGCCCTTGAGGAAGCGCATCTGCGGGTCGCGCGGCTTGTCCTTGAGGAAGGCGTCGGCCTTTGTCATGGCCTCGTCGAGCTTGCCGGCCTGCATGAGCTTGTCGACTTCCTCGTGCTCGGGGGCGGCCAGTGCCGGCAGCACGGCGCCGCAGGTTGCCGCAGCCAGGAACAGGGCGCGAACGGCGGGAGAGAAGCTGAAACGGGCGCGTGGCCGGGGGCTCTTGGGCATTGCGGACAAGACCTCGTAGGGGTGGGGGATGCGGCAGGCATTGTAAGTGGGTGGTTAACCTTCAGACACAGTGATGACAGTCTTTCGACCTGGCCGCAACACCGGGCTCGCGCAGTACAGTGCGGCCGTGGACCGTCTCCAAAGCATTGAAACCTTCGTTCGCGTCGCGCAGACCCAGAGCTTCGCGGAAGCCGCTCGGCAACTGCGCGTGGCCAACTCGGTCGTCACCACGCGGGTCAAGCAGCTGGAAGAGTTCCTGGGCGCGCCGCTGTTCCACCGCAGTACGCGCGTGGTGCGGCTCAGCGACATGGGCCAGGCCTTTCTGCGCGACTGCACGGAGCTGGTCGTGCGTGCCGAGAGCATCGTCGACCAGATGCGCGAAGCGCGCGGCACGCCCTCGGGCACGCTGCGCGTGCATGCGCTGACGGGCATGGTGCTGGGCCGCTTTGCCTCGCTGCTGCGCGAGTTCCAGACGACCTATCCCGACATCCACCTCGAACTGATCGTGAGCGATGCGGTGGCCGACCCGGTGAAAGCCGGCGTCGACTGCGCCCTGCAGATTTTTCCCGCCGCCTCGCAGGAGCTGGTGTCGCGGCCGCTGTTTCCGGTGCGGCGGGTGCTTTGCGCCACGCCGGCGTACCTCGAGGCGCACGGCATGCCCGCCACGCCGCGCGAACTGCATCGCCACAAGCTGGGCCTGTATTCGGGCTACCCCACGCGCGACCGCTGGACTTTTCACCACCAGGGCGAGCAGACCACCATCTACCTGTCCGCCGCGCTGCTGACCAACAGCGTGCATCTGCTGCGCGAATACGCACTGGAGCATGCGGGCATCGTCTGCCTGCCGACGCTGGTGGCGGGCGATGCCATTGCGCGCGGCGAGCTGTGCGTGGTGCTGGCCGAGCACCAGCTGTCGTCCTTTTCGCTCAGCGCGGTGTATGCGGGCACCTCGCGCAATGCGCTGAAACTGCGCCTGTTCATCGAGCACATCGCCACCCGCTTCACGCGCGTGCCGCCGTGGGACGCGGCGCTGATCGAGCGCGGGCTCATCCCGGCGGAACTCATCGAGTTCAGCCGGGCCAGCGGTTAGGGGGTAAACCCCAGCGATTATTCGGAAGCGCCGAATAATCCTCTTCCAAACTGATCCCTACCGGCGGCGTCGGTTGACTCCTAGAGTTCGCTCATCACAGGAGACACCCCGCCATGACCGCAACCGCCTACCAAACCCGCTTCGGGTCGCTCAAGCACTTCGAGAAGGGCCACGTCGAACCGATCGACGACGACGTGCGCCACTACGCGTTTTCCAACTGCTTCGAGATCGCGAGCATCAGCCAGCCCTACGAGAAGGTCGTGTTCGGCCAGAACCAGATCTACGTGCTGGAGACGCTGCGCGCCGAAGGCACCTCGCCCTGGTACACCTGCGCGCACGACGAGTTCGCGCTCGTGATGGACGGCGATGTCGAAGTGCACCTGGTGCAGCTCGACGCCGCGCAGGCGGTGGCTGACAAGGACAAGAACGGCGCAGTGCTGGTCAAGGGCGAACCGCAGGGCAGGAAGATGGGTTGGATGAAGCTCTCGCGCGGCCACCAGGGCCTGCTGCCGAAGAACACCGCCTACCAGTTCCGCAGTGCCGGCGAGCCGGGCGTGATCGTGCTGCAGAGCTGCAAGGGCGATCTCTCCGTGGAAAAGTGGGCTGACATCTGCCAAACCCATTGAATAGGAGCCACACCATGAACGCACCCGCAGAACTCGCCAAGGTGATCGCGTCGCAGCCCGACGCCACACTCGGCTACAAGGACTTTTCGCTCGGCAGCTTCAGCTTCCACCGCGACGAATACTTCGTGCACATCGGCTGGAAGACCCGCGACGGCCGCCCGATGAGCCACACCATGGACGCCGGCAGCTACCTGCGTGCGCTGATGCGCGACGTGGCCTGGGGCTTCTTCTACGGCTGGGTCAACTTCGACGACGTGTTCGGCACCGTCAACCACTACGAGTCGGTCGACCTGTACGCCGGCAGCTTCAACGGCACCATGAAGGATGCGGGCATCGACCTGCTCGAGAACTTCCCGACCGCGCAGATCCGCGCCACCTTCGAGGCCATGCTCGACGACTGGACCAACGAGGCTTTCGACCCGTTCGCAGCGCCGCAGGAAACCGGCTCGCCCTACGGCCGCAAGAAGGGCAACAACACCGCCAAGATCACGAGGGCGCGCGAACTGGCCAAACGCTGCGTGGGCCTGAAGGGCGACCTCGACCTGCGCAGCGACGAACGCGGCGCACCGGTCAACCGCGCCTTTGCCGACGTGCCGCAGGGCCAGCCCGAGCTGCACCCCGAGCCCGGCTTCGAGAACGAGGTGCATGCCTTCAATCTCTTCGGCTTCCTGAGCCGTTCGCAGGTCACGTGGAACCCGAGCTTCACCTCGGTGGTGAAGCACAGCTACATGTGCCCGACGACCGAGGAGCACATCCTGCCGATCATCCATGGCAACGACCGCGTCGAGTGGTTCTTCCAGATGACCGACGAGATCCACTGGGACTGCGGCGACAAGAACACCGGCAAGCCCATGGCCCGCGTGATCATGAAGGCGGGCGACATGGCGGCCATGCCAGCGTACTGCCGCCACCAGGGCTTCAGCCCCAAGCGGTCGATGCTGCTGGTGTGGGAGAACGGGTCGCCGAGCCTGGTCTTCGAGATCCAGAAGGGCGAGTCGCCCGAGATCCCTGTGCAGTTCTGAACTGTCTTGCTCCCTCCCCCTCCGGGGGAGGACAGGGGTGGGGGCTCTGCGAGCCCGCGCCCTCTTTGAAGAAGCCCCCACCCCAAC